>NZ_JARXXJ010000017.1:0-43169 GCF_029893935.1 Breznakia sp. PFB1-19 | reverse complement strand
ACATCATTTGGTGTAGTTA
Source organism: Breznakia sp. PFB1-19 (assembly GCF_029893935.1). Classification (NCBI taxonomy): domain Bacteria; kingdom Bacillati; phylum Bacillota; class Erysipelotrichia; order Erysipelotrichales; family Erysipelotrichaceae; genus Breznakia; species Breznakia sp. PFB1-19. The sequence goes on along the minus strand of NZ_JARXXJ010000017.1, from coordinate 43,150 downwards.
CACCATATTCTTCTCTTATCATTTTAATGATATCTTTCTTACTCATATTAAAAATCCTCCTTTGGTAGTTATTTTCGTTCTACCAAGGGAGGATTTTTTAGACAAAATTTTTACACTGTCAATTTTTTATCTTATAAATTGTAACATAAGAACGAAATTTGAAAAAATGAAATCAGCGTCATTGGACTCTTAGTTCTAAAGAATCATTTTGATGAGTAATGTTATTTTAAATAATTACTTAGCCTTTCATTGTTATCAACATGCTCTAAAGACAAATTATAGATATCTTTTACTTTATTAATAAATTCAGTTTTATCATTGCTATCTAAATTAAGAAAAGCTAACTTTTTTTCTTTTTTATCATTTTCTACAGCACATACGATTAACTCATTCCAGGATAATAATCCATATATTCCTTCATATTTCTTCCCACTTTTTAAAATCAATATTCTATCTTCATCTACTTTAATTTCATATTTAGATTTAGTATTGATGTTACCCTTGATTCTAAGAAAAAATAACTCTAAAATATAATTTTTTCTTTCATTGGTATGATAGTATAATAGAAATCCAATCATTATAATAGTTAATACTACGAGAGATATAAACGCAATAGAAAACTCATATTTTAGATATGCATAAATGATAAGCATTAAAAAGACAGTCATATCGAAAATCACTCTTTTCATTTTTTCGGTTCCAGTTATTTTTTTGGGTAACTGTAGAAGATTAGTATTTATAGCATCTATCTGCTTCTTACTAAATTTTTTAGTCATTATTATTTTCATTGGATATCCTCTTTTTTTAGATTAGCATAAAAGAATGTACTAGTCTATAACCCTCATTTATGTTATTGGTTAAATCTAAACAATGATGAATAAAATGATACTAATTTGATACTATTTTCTTGTCAAAAAATATAGATAGTATAGCAACTATAGAAAATAGTAATAAAAGCAACCAAAAACTAAACAAATATGTTCAGTATCCATTCAGTATAATCAAGTGGGAGTAGAGTAGAAATAATATGCGTCGATATTTCGGCTTTTTCTTTATATTGATAACAGTTCCAATTCTTTGAACTTTTTTGTTGTATGTATTTGATTGAATAATATGTCAGTTTTACAAATGTACTTAAAATTGCTATAATTAAAGTACGTTTGTAAGGTGGTGATAATATGACTAATCATTTTTCAATAATAACTAAGTTTCTTAGCAATAATGAATATATAAGTGTTAAACAGGCATGTAAACTTGGGGTCGGTAGACATGTTTTAGCAGAGTTTACCAAACAAGGTAAACTAAATCGTGTAAAGCGAGGAGTGTATAGTTTGCCAGATGAATTTATTGACGAATATGAATTACTGCAAGCAAAAAGAAGTAAAGTAGTATACTCCTATAATACTGCGCTTTTCCTACATGGGTTATCAGACAGAACACCTCAAAAAATACACATAAGTGTTCCTCAAGGATATAATGTTAATCGGCTAAAAAATAATCGCAATATACTAAAGGTTCACTATGTGAAAAATACATTATTCTCACTTGGAATTGAAGAAGTTACTTCTCCACAAGGAGGAAAAGTAAATGTTTATAATAAGGAGAGATGTATTTGTGATATCATCAAAGACAAAAAAAATATGGATATACAAATTTATCAGGATGCGATTAAAATGTATTTTAAATCGGATAGAAAGGACTTGAGAAAACTAATAAAGTATTCTAAGGTCCTTAATGTTGAAGCTAAAGTAAGAAATTATATAGAGGTGCTAACATGAAACTGACACCAGAACAATTAAAAGGGAAAATACGTGCATTTGCTGAAAAGAATCATTTGCGTGCTCAAGAGGTGCTACAAATGGTCATGTTTGAACAATTCCTATCTAAATTAGAAAAATCACAATACAAAGATAACTTTATTGTTAAAGGTGGTATCTTGATTGCGTCCATTATAGGTGTTACTTCTAGAACAACAATGGATCTTGATACAACGATACAAGGTTTGAATATGAATTCTACCAACATTGAAAAGGTAATTAGAGAAATAATTAATATAGATCTTGGTGATGGGATAACATTTGTATTTGATTCTATTTCTAACATTCGAGAAGAAGATCAATATGAAAATTTCAGAGTTCATTTAATTGTTCAATTTGGAAAGATGAGAATTCCAATGAAAATTGATATAACTACTGGTGATATTATTACACCAAACGCAATACTGTATTCATACGATAGAATGTTTGACGACAGTCCAATTCAAATAAAAGCGTATCCATTGGAAACGATTCTTGCTGAGAAATATGAAACAATAATTCGACGAAATATTGCAACTACACGTATGAGAGATTTTTACGATATGTATGCACTACTTCAAATGAATGAGAATAGAATTATGATGAATGTATTGAAAGAAGCTGTAGTACGTACAGCAACAGAACGTATGTCTTTAGAACTGCTTAATGATTGGGAAGAGATTATAGAAGATATTAGAAATGAGAATTCATTAAACTCAATGTGGGAAAACTATAAAGAAGAAAATCCATATGTTCCTGATATCAGTTATAATGAGGTTGTTAATAATTTATTCAGATTTGCACAAATATTGAATCAAAAGTGATATTGGATAAATATTAATATAATTTAATGTATGTGTGATTGAAGTTTTTGATTCGTATAGTATGAGGAGAAATTCGATGTTTGTTAGGGTGTATGATAAAACAAGAGAGAAATATTTTAAATCGGAAGTATATGCAATAATAAATACAGGTTGGCACAAAAAACAACTTGTTAGAGTACCAAGTGAGGATGGAGACTATTTAAAATTATTTGATTATATTAATAAAGAAAAAGATTCTACAGAAGTAATAATTAATACAGTTATCCCGGACGTACCAGAAGATTGGATTATTGAATACTCAACTTCAACTCTAGATAGTTATAGAAATCTTCTGGAACCTGAAATCGTGTTTTCTGAATATAATGGTCCCAAATGGTTATATGAGGATAGCGATACTTTATTAAAATTGCTTAAAGGCGAGTCTATAGCAGTATCAAATAGTATTTTTGAAAACAGAATTCTAAATAGTAAATTAGAAGGGTGGAATTATATAGAAGATCAAAAAGACATTGATAAGTTAATGAATGAAACTATGTGCTTTCATGACTCAATTATAAAATCACTTAATTATGTAAGTGGAGGATATGTTTCTAGTGATAAAAGTATGAATCCCTTAGATTCGAAAAGAATAATAACAATGTTAATTGATAGTCAAATAACTGATACAATAGAACTAGTTTTTGAAGGAGTAAATACAATGAGCCTCAGGCCATCGAGTGATAATAAAACTGGGATTATTTATGAAGCTTCTATTCTAGTGAAAGATTGTATCGTCTATTTTTATGATGGCTTAGTCTTGGAAGTTGATCCATCATATAACTATACATGGATTGCATCATATGGATTAAGATGGCGTTTTGTTTAGTGGAGAAGAAATCAATAATGCGAAATGATCTACTTAAGAAATAATTTAAAATGATAATAAAGATAATGTTTTATAGAAACAGAAAACGGGGATATTATGGAAAGTGATATTATAGAATGTCCAAATTGTGGAACCCTAATAAAGAAAATATACAGTACAAATTTCATTATTTATTGTGAGAATTGTAATACCGTAACTCATTTTGAATGCGAATATGGCTATGGACCAGTAACACCTTGTCTAATTTATTATGGTGAAAAACTAAGATGGATAGTAACAAGACTTGATGACTATTCTAATCAGTATGTATTAACGTATTGTGAAACTAAAGAAGTTTACTATTTAAAGGAGTCATATATGGAGGCATTAAAGCAATATTTATAATTGATGATTTTTTACTTTCTTGATATGCATAACGTATTATTGTTCTTGTGTGTAGTGTCATAAAAAGTGTAGATATTGCAATAGAATATCTACTTGTATCAATTTGTCATGGTATACTATAGGCAAATATATGGGGGTTGTATGACAAAACATAATAAATTAGAATTCATTTTTACCACAGATAGCTTTGTGGTTGATCAGCCGCAAATCGTTCTTAGTCACGAACAAGAAAAATGGAAACAAGCTTTTTTGAAAAATCGCTACTATGCATTATATCAATTTGGCTTGCATAACACTGAGGATTCTATTAGTTTCTCTGCATATTACTTGCGAGAAATAGTTCAGACTTTTTTTAGAGAAATAACGAATAGTCCTGACCTGGAATTGTTAAGAGATAAAGCAAAACTTAAGTTATCAAAAAATGCGATGAATGACTTATTAAGTAAGGTACCATTTGTTGTTGGTAATGAATATGTTGATAAGAAATGGATTGCAAATATAATTAAAGAATTACTCAAAATATTTAGAACTGAGATTAAAGCTTATAAAGGTTCTGTAAATTTATATATTACTGAAAAAAGCCAAAATTTACGAGTGCCTGAACGTGTCTTTTTTCATTTGGTCGAAAACAAGGAGGGGGAATATCCATTTGCATTTTTAGCTACATATGCTACAGAAGAAAGTAAAGGAAAAGTAAAACATGTACCTTTGGCGTATGCACTGACAGAGTTTAAGAATGACCGTTCAAAACTTTTGCAGCTTCTAGGTTGTTTAAATAAAGTCGCAGATGTATCAAATCTAATTGGTGGGTTTATTGAAAGTGGTGAATTATTTCATTCACTTGGCTTAGACGAACAAGAAGCATATCAATTTTTAAAAGATATACCGGCAATTGAACAAGCTGGTGTCTTGTGCCGAGTTCCAGATTGGTGGAAGCAGAAGAGTGCGTCGGTTTCAATGAATGTGGTACTAGGAGAAAAAGAACCTACACTACTTGGGGCAGATTCATTGTTGAGTTTGCAACCAAAACTTATGGTTGATGGAGTGGAACTGACAAGACAAGAAGTGGAACAACTTTTAAAGGAAAGTGAAGGACTTGCATTACTAAAAGGAAAATGGGTAGAAGTCAATCATGAGAAGTTACAAAAATTGCTAGATCAAATTGACGAAGTTGATCGTGATGATGTAAGTTTATTTGAAGCATTACGAATGGGATTGCATGGAACAGACGACACAGAAGATCCAGATGGCAATGTATATATAAGTAATGGAATGTGGATGAATAAATTCTTGCATAAATTGAGAACACCATCAATTATCAAAGGGGCAAAAGAACCGAGTAGTTTTCTAGCAACCTTACGTCCATATCAAAAAAATGGATTTCACTGGCTCGATTATATGCATCAACTAGGTTTAGGAGCATGTATCGCTGATGATATGGGGTTAGGTAAAACGGTACAAGTTCTAGCTTATTTAGAGCGTTTACGTACTACAAAAACGGACGCAAAAGTATTACTTGTGGTTCCTGCATCATTATTAGGAAACTGGGAAAAAGAGATCAATAAATTTGCACCTGAAATGGATTACTATATTTTGCATGGGAAAAGTGCAAAACTGTTAGAACTTGATTTTAAAGAACAATCATCATTTTTGGTGATGACAACATATGGAATGGCTAGTCGCATAGAAAGTATCAAAGATGAAGTATGGGATACACTTATTCTAGATGAAGCACAAGCGATTAAAAATCCATCAACAAAACAAACAAGAGCGATCAAGAAACTACAAGGAAGAATGCGCATTATAATGACAGGAACACCGATTGAGAATAATTTGACAAACTTATGGTCATTATTTGATTTTCTTAACAAAGGATTGCTTGGGACTTCAACAGAATTTGGTGATTTCTGTAAGGAACTAGCTAAAGAAGCTTCAGGTTATGCACGTTTAAAATCTATTGTTTCACCATTTATGTTACGTCGTTTAAAATCTGATAAAAAGATTATTAGTGATTTACCGGACAAAATCGAAATGATTGATCACATTAATTTGTCGAAGAAACAAGTGGTATTGTATCGTAAACTTGTTGATGATTTAGGTAGAACTTTACATGAAGTGGAAGGAATCAATCGACGCGGGGTAGTACTTGCATATTTAACAAAGTTTAAACAATTATGTAATCACCCAGATCAATATTTAGGACAAGAGATTTATACACCAAACGAAAGTGGAAAGTTTGAATATTTACGCGAGTTATGCGAGACGATTTATGAAAAAAGAGAACGTCTATTAATTTTCACTCAGTTTACTGAAGTGATACCTCAACTGCAAGATTTTCTAACAGGTATCTTTAAACAAAAAGGACTTGTATTGCACGGAAAGACTTCAATTAAAAAACGCCAAGAAATTGTTGATACATTTCAAGGGGAAGAATATGTTCCGTATGTAATTTTATCTTTAAAAGCAGGAGGGACTGGTTTGAATTTGACAAAAGCAAGTCATGTCATTCATTTTGATCGTTGGTGGAATCCAGCGGTTGAAAATCAGGCAACAGATCGTGCTTACCGTATTGGTCAAAAGCAAAATGTAATGGTACATAAATTTGTTTGTAGAGGCACGATTGAAGAAAAAATCGATGCACTAATTAATTCAAAAAAAGAACTTGCTGAAAATGTAATTGGCTCTGGCGGAGAAAACTGGATTACAGAGATGAGCAACCAAGAATTAATGGATATGTTAAAACTAGATACAGGAGCAGGATATGAGTAGAAATTATTGGAAGTCCGAATCATACTATGATCAACCATCAGAGAGTACATTAAAAACTAATTCATCTAATTCGCAGAAAAAGATGAAGGAAAAAGGTGTGGAATTAGAACCTATAATTATTACTGGTAGAAGTATTGCCAATAACTGGTGGGGTAAAGCATGGTGTACGAATCTTGAGAGATATGCTGATTATGATTCTCGATTACCAAGAGGAAAACGTTATGTTCGAATGGGAACGGTTATTGATTTGAAAATCGAAAAAGGAAAAATTGCTGCAAGAGTACAAGGAAATCGCAAAACTCCATACAAAATTGAAGTCCGAATCAGCCCACTTTCAGAAGCAAAGTGCCAAGTAATTATTCAAAAAAGCAGCCATAAAATTGAGAATTTAGAAGCCCTTGTTAGTGGGCAATTCCCTGAAGAATTAAAAGATGTTTTCCTTTCAAGCGAAGGCTTATTTCCATCACCAAAAGAGATAAGCTTTAACTGCAGTTGTCCTGATTGGGCAAATATGTGTAAACATGTTGCAGCTGTATTATATGGTGTGGGAGCTCGCTTTGATAATGACCCACTATTATTCTTCCGCTTGCGTGGAATTGAAGTTGACCGCTTTATTGATGTTGCAATTGCTAATAAAGTAGAAAGTATGTTAGAAAATGTTCATGTGAAAAGCAAGCGAATTCTTAATGAAGATGATATATCTTCGTTATTTGGTATCTTATAAAAATATACATAACTGAACAAACAATTGAAAGAGTTGTAGTAGATCCTATCGTGCTTAGTGTTTTACACGATGATAGACGAGAGATTTGTACTTGAAACACTTATAATTTGATGTCAGTTTGTTAGGTGAAAAGTGTCCATATTTGTGTAATCTTAGCTCTTTTTAGGTTACTCTAGTTATTTGACGCTTACGAACTATATGTTAATACATAACACGTATGTTCATTTGTATCCTACATGTATATTATTAACTATTCTTATTTATGATAACTAAAGCAAATAATTACAACTTACTTTTTGGTGTAAATATCACTTTCAGCGGGCATCGCTTGTCCTGAAGTCATTCTAATTTTATCGTTATTAGTAGATACGATGATTGTTTTTTCACTTCCATCATCCGTGGGTACATAGCACTCAATGTCAGTTCCAGGAAGATAAATTCCAGCAGCATATCCACCTACAGAATCTTTGTTGCCAATACCCCACCAATATGTGTCGTTTTTTTCATTATATTCAACAGGGGATATAAGTTGATTGCTTGGGTTGCTACCAAATTCAGGATCATGGAAATATAATGTTCCATCTATGTTTATCGTAACCACATCGCCATTAGAGTTTACGTAATCTCCAGCAATCGACGTTCGGTCGTTATTAAGCAACTCATTCTTTATTGTTTCATTATCTTTAACTGGATTTGTTTCAACTGGTTGTTTTGATTCTTCATTATTTGCTTCTTCTTTTTTTACCTCATTTGCTTCTTCTTTCTTATCCGTTTCATTTGCAGATTTCCCGTTCGCAAAACATCCTGTACTCAATAATAATACTAAGACCAATAATAACTTCTTTTTCATAGACTATCTCCTTTACATATGATTGTTCTTCTATAATCATAATATCATAAATACAATAAAGTTTTGATACTAAAAGTATTAATGATTTTAGATTTTAAATATTTATCTTTTTAAAGTATCTGTATGATTTGAATGACGTGAAATGCGTTGTTTAGTATAATTAAGAAAAGGTGGATAACAAATGAAAGATAACCGATATTTTCAGATGATATATCTTTTACTAGATAAAGGAAATATGTCTGCTAGCAAACTTGCTGAGCACTTTGAAGTGTCTAAACGAACGATTTATAGAGATATCGATGTACTAAGTAGTGCAGGTATTCCTATATATGCCTTGCAAGGTAAAAATGGTGGTATTTTTATTCAAGAAAATTTTGTCTTGAATAAATCGTTGCTTAGTGATGAAGAACAAGGTCAAATACTTATGGCTTTACAAAATGTGAATGGAATCGATAATGATGCAAGTGATGCACTATTATCAAAACTAAGTGGAGTATTTCAAAAGCAAAATACGAATTGGTTTGCATTTGATTATTCGAGTTGGACGAAAAATGGTGTACGAAAACAAGTATTTCAAATACTGCAAAGTGCAATTTTTAGTAATAAGAAAGTACAATTCCTTTATTATAATGGGAATGGAGAAGCAGCGAATCGGACAGTTGAACCATTAAAGTAAGTGTTTAAATCCTTTGATTGGTATCTGTATGGATTTTGCACAATGAGAAAGGATTATCGCTTTTTTAAACTTACAAGAATTCCTGATATTGAAATGATTGATGAGTACTTTGTACGAGATATCCCAGAGAACATTTTTGAACGATCTGATGATTTCGAAATGGAAATGATTCAAGTAACACTTTTATTTGACGTAAGTATGCGTACTCGGGTATTTGAAAAGTTTGAGGAAGAAGATATCCAAATAAAAGAAGAAGGTATATATGTATATACAGAGATGCCAAATAATGATTTATTAGATAGTTATATACTTTCTTGTGGTGATAAAGTAAAAGTTATTACTCCTGATGTGGTAAGAACGCGAATTATCGAAAAAGCAAAAAAATTACTAGAAAAATACAATATATGACACAGTGTGGCAAGTTATAAATGATATCCTTAGAGTATCTTTCTAAATAAAAAGAAAGATTTACGATAAAAGGAGACAGCATCATGAAAAAAGCATTAGTAGTAATAGATATTCAAAACGACATAACAAAAAACTATAAAGACATTATCGATAACATTAACCATTCAATTGACTTTGCAACTGCAAATAAGATGGAGGTTATTTATATTAAGCATTATAATTTGTCATCAGGAACAAGAACTTTTAAACCGAACACAAAAGGTGCGGAATTAGCTTCTGATTTGTATGTAGTTTCTGATCACATTTTTGAAAAATCTAAAGGAAATATATTAACAAGTGAAGGATTTGTTTCATTTATTAATGAAAACGAAATCACAGAGTTTTATATCACTGGTGCTGATGCGATTGCTTGTGTCAAATCTAGTGTATATAATTTAACGAAAAATGGATACACGGTAAATGTAATTTCGGATTGCATTACAAGTTATGATAAACGTAAAGTTGATGAAATGATTGAGTACTATAGAAGTAAAGGAAGTAACATCACTTCACTCAATGATTTAGTTGCAGTATAAATAAAGGTATCATTATTATTGATTTACCTATTACGTAATAACTAAAAAAACATCCTAGAGATGTTTTTAGATTACTTTTTCTATTGTTTATATAAGTTGTAAAAGTAGATTTACCACTATCTCGAAGACTCTTTTGTAAATCGTTGTTTTAGTTTTCTATCTTCGTGTAAATACCAAGTTACATACAGTAAATAAGAAGCAATTAGTAGTACTAAACCGATGGTATCGTTCGTGATATACGCATTAATAACAAATGGAAAATTTAGCACAATACCCAAAGCAATTAGTGCTTTTTTTACAAGAATTCTAGATTCATCCATATATTTTTCTTTTTTTTCATCATCCAATTTGTAATAAAATGTATAATCACCAAAAATCAGAGCCTTTTTGCTTGATAAACGAATTCCATAAATTACAAATGCAATTGTCCAATATGCAATGTTGGTAATAACCATCCCTAACATATACTCACATCCCCTCAATGTTTGAAATTATTATAGCATTGTCATTTTGTGTTATCAACATTTCATTTCGTATGGAAAGCTTGTGATGCATTGATTACATAAACAACTAACATTTTGACTGTTTCTTACAACGAAGCTAACTCTTCGAAAGAAATGAAAGGGATTACAATCAACATATAGCTACAAGGAGGCATTATATAATGATTGTAATCAATGAAAAGACAAAAGTGTTTCACCTACAAAATCATGAGATGAGTTACATTTTTGAAGTAATGAAAGATGGTTCATTAGGCAATTTATACTTTGGAAAAAAAGTACATGTTAGAGATCATTATGACTATCTACATGAAAACGAATATCGTCCAAATACAGCATATGTGTATAAAGGAGAAGTTGACTTTTCTAGAGAGCATTTGCGGCAAGAGTTTCCTGTTTATGGATCTACTGATTTTCGACAACCAGCCATAACCGTTCAACAAGAAAATGGAAGTACGATTAGTGCATTTGTTTATGAAAGTCACAATGTGCTAAAAGGAAAACCAACATTAAAAGGGTTGCCTGCTACTTATGTTGAAAGCGATGATGAAGCAGAGACATTAGAAATCACACTGAAAGATCCAGTGACAAAATTACGTGTAGTATTGTCATATTCAATTTATGAAAATTTACCAATCATCACTCGTAGTGTTCGTATTCATAATGAGGGAACACAAAAACTTCATTTGCAACGATTGATGAGTATGTCATTAGACTTACCAGATATGAAATATGAAATGTTGCAGTTATCAGGGGCATGGTGTCGTGAGAGAGTACCACACTTTCGTCCGTTAACTAGTGGTATTCAAGCAATCGAAAGTAATCGAGGATCATCAAGTCACTATCAAAATCCATTTCTTGCATTGAAACGAGAAAATGCTACAGAACATAATGGAGAAGTAATCGGATTTAGTTTTGTGTATTCTGGTAATTTTCTAGCACAAGTTGAAGTAGATACATACGATGTTGCGCGTGTAAGTATGGGAATTAATCCGATGACCTTTGATTGGCTATTAGAGCCTAATGAAAGTTTCCAAGCACCGGAGGTTGTCATTGCCTATAGTCAAAGTGGATTAAATGGCATGAGTCAGGCATTTCATACACTATACCGCACCCGATTAGCTAGAGGTGTTTGGAGAGATAAAGAACGTCCAGTCTTAATCAATAATTGGGAAGCAACTGGAATGGACTTTACTGAAGACTTACTTGTTACCTTTGCCAAGCAAGCTTATGAAGATGGTGTAGAATTGTTTGTTCTTGATGATGGTTGGTTTGGCGGTCGTCGTCATGAGCGTGCTGGTTTAGGTGACTGGGTAGCAAATAGTGATCTATTACCAAATGGTATACATGGATTAGCAAATCGTATTGAAGAGATAGGACTGAAATTTGGATTGTGGTTTGAACCAGAAATGGTAAATGAAGACAGTGATTTGTATCGCAAGCATCCGGATTGGATTATTCAAACGCCAGATCGTTCTTGTTCACATGGTCGTCATCAATATGTTTTGGATTACTCTCAAAAACAAGTAGTTGATGCTATATATGAAATGATGGCGAAAATTCTTCATGAATCAAAAGTTTCTTACATTAAGTGGGATATGAATCGATGTATTACAGAACCATATACATCATCTTTACCACCAGAGCGACAAGGAGAAGTGTTCCATAGATATATACTAGGTGTCTATGATTTGTATGAACGACTTACAAGTGAATTTCCTGATATTTTATTTGAGTTTTGTGCATCAGGAGGTGGACGTTTTGATCCAGGAATGCTGTATTACTCGCCACAAGGTTGGGCAAGCGATGATTCGGACGCAATTGAGCGTTTAAAGATTCAATATGGTACTTCTATGGTATATCCACTTAGTTCGATTGGTGCACATGTATCAGTGAGTCCAAATGAACAAGTATTTAGGGAAACACCAATTTCTACACGTGGAAATGTTGCCTACTTTGGTTCTTTTGGGTATGAATTAGATCCAACGAAATTATCGAAAGATGACCGCGAAATGGTAAGACAACAAATTTCATTTGTGAAGCAATATCGAAAAATTATACACCAAGGAACCTTCTATCGATTGATGAGTCCATTTGAAGGAAATTACACTGCTTGGATGGTGGTTTCACAAGATCAGAAAACTGCAATCGTTGGATATTATAAAGTATTAAATGAAGTAAATGGACCATTTACACGTTTATACTTACAAGGGTTGAATGAACAGTATATGTATGAAGAAATTTCAAGTAAACAAGTTTACTATGGGGATGAACTACAAAATATTGGATTTGTAAGTAGTGATGCTTCTTGTGGGCAGGTGATTGATGGCCGTCCAACATCACATGATTTTGATTCTAAGGTTTGGGTTTTCCAAGCAAAATAAAGAAATGACAACAGTCTAAGTTGATGGCTGTTGTCATTTTTTCTATTTCATGATTTTTGCGTCTTCATTGAGCATTAAGGATTCACCAGTTCTAGCAAACTCCTGTTGCTTTTCATACTCTTGTTTTCGATATGTACTTGGTGTAACGCCTGTTTTTCTTTTGAAGGCTTTGGAAAAGACTAAAGGATCAAGATATCCACTATATTCAGCAATTTCTTCAATCGTGAAATTACTTAAACCAAGTAGTTCCTTTGCTCGAGTCAAACGATAGTCGGTTATATATTGTTGAAGAGTTACATTCATTTCTTTTTTAAATAATGAAGAAAGATAACTTCTATTTAAGGATAAACTGTTTGCAAGTTCACTAATAGAAATCTTTGTTGCATAGTTTTCCTTTATGTAATTAATAGTATCTTGGATGTATGGATTGGCGCTTTGATCTTTTGCGATAGTTGTGTGATCATTACTTAATTTAATAATTGAAAGCAAATGATATAAATGTGATGTTAACATGAGCTCATCTTGAATGAGAATTTGATCTATGCATAATATCTCTTCAATAATTGATTGAATACTTTCTATTTGGTCTACATGAAAGACAGGATGATACATATCATATCCCAACGCTTTCATGTATGTACTTGCAAGTGTTCCAGAAAAAGCAATCCAGTAGTATTCCCAAGGATCGTCTTTATCTGCTTGATAAAAGGTTTGTATTTCTGGGGGAATAAGAAATCCCATGCCGCTTTCTAATTCAAAGCGTTGATTTTCTAAATAGTAGACACCTTTTCCTCTGGTGATGACATGAAAAATGTAGTTTGGTCGAACTGCAGGACCATAACTATGGAGTGGACTACATTCTGCTTTACCTGCAAACAAAAGATTCAAATCACGGTGTTCATCAAAACCAAAAGTCTTTACATAACTTCTTTCCATACACGTATCCCTCTAACACAAAATATAACATTTTGACTGTTTATGAAAACATTATACTCTACTGTAATCGCTTTCACAATACTATACTTTAGTTAAGGATAAGCGCGCACCTTGATTAGGAGGAAATGTATTATGAAAGTACCTTTTAGACAAAAATATTCCTTTGGGCTAGGAGCCTTAGGGAAAGATGCAGTTATATGTTTTGTGGGAACCTTTTTATCGTATTACTTAACAGATGTATTATATTTAGCACCAGCATTTGTTGGATCACTATTCTTTGGTGCTCGTATTTGGGATGCCATCAATGATCCGATTATGGGGATGTTTATTGACAACACACGTACTCGATTTGGAAAGTTTCGAATTTGGTTAACGATCGGAACATTATTAAATGCGGTGGCATTTATCTTGTTGTTTACTAACTTTGGATTAACTGGAACCAACTTGTATATCTATATTGCAGTTGCATATGTTGTATTTGGAATGACATACACGATTATGGATGTTCCATATTGGTCATGGTTGCCTAACTTAACAAATGATCCTGAAGAACGTGAAAAAGTATCCGTGATTCCTAGAATCTTTGCAAGTTTGGCAGGATTATTAGTTGGAACATTTGGATTACAAGCAGTTCAAGGTCTAGGAAATGGAAATGAGCAAACAGGATTCTTTATCATTTCAATTCTTATTAGTATCTTCTTTATTATCACAATTGGAATTACAGTAACCAATGTTCCAGAAAAATCTACACTTAACCAAGAAAAGGGAGCAAAGATTACATTAAAGAAGATGATTCAAGTTATCACGAAAAATGATCAATTATTGGCTTTTATTGGCTTGTTGCTAACATTTAACTTAGCAATTCAAATTTTGAATGGATTTATGATTTACTACTTTAAATATGTAGTAGGAAATGAAACATTCTTCTCACTATTCTTCTTTACGATTTTCGCAGAAATGTTAGGTTTAATGTTATTTCCCAAAGTTAGTCAATTATTATCAAGAGAAAAAACCTATGTTGTGGCATGCGGAATGCCAATTATTGGAATGTTATTGTTATTTATCTCTGGAATGTATGCACCAAATAGTGTAGTACTTGTTATGGGGTCAGGTCTTATTTTGAAATTTGGTTCAGGTCTATCTTTAGGGGTTACAACAGTTGCAATTGCCGATTGTATTGATTATGGGGAATTAAAATTTGGAACAAGAAATGAAAGTATTATCTGTTCAGCACAAACATTCTTAATGAAACTTGCACAAGCAGTTTCTGGATTATTAACAGGAGTTGGATTGTCGTTGGTTGGTTATGTACCAAATGTACAACAATCAGCATCTGCAATTACTGGAATTCGTGTGTTAACATGTATTGTCCCAATTATCTTTGTTATTTTGAGTTTAGCGATCTACCGTAAGTTCTATAAATTAAAAGGAGCACGTCTACAACAGTTATCTTTAGATGTTCAAGAATTACATAAAGAAGAACAGACTAAAACTGAAAATGTAGAAATACCAAGTGAAGCAAACGTTGAATCAGGAACACTTGCAAGTGAATCTCAGTAATAAGATTTTACAAGTACGACTTGTCATTAGCGGTGTAATTATACTAAGTTTAGGAATTGCTTGTATGCGTTATAGTATGCAAGGAACGGATCCGTTTGTGACTATGAATATAGGAATTGCACAAACACTTCAAGTTAACTTTGGTACAGTTCAAATGATTGCAAATGTTATCTTACTTTTAGTGATGATTCGATATGCACGTTCTATGATTCATCTGGGAACATTTCTAGGAGTATTTGCTGTTGGATATTTAGCGGATTTCATGTTTAGCTACATTCAACAAATTCCATATTCCACAGTAACAATAATTTGTTTTTGCGCATTTGGTTTACTTGCATGTTGCTTTGGTGCAGCGTTATATATGTCAGGGGACTTGGGGATAGCACCATATGATGCATTTGGGCTTATTATTGAAACAAAACTTCATGTAAGAATCCCATTTCGATGGATTCGAATTATTAGTGATTGTATTTGTGTGACTATTGGTTTTGTTTTAGGTGCTCCAATTGGAATAGGAACACTTATTACAGCATTCTGTACAGGTCCTCTTATTACGTACTTTCGAACACTTATTAATCAACGAATAAAAGAGAGAACAAAATGTACAGTAGTCGTATAAATAATTATAGTAAGCAAAAAAGCATTATAGTGTGGGTTGCTTGAATATTAAAGAAAGGGTACTTGACAGAAACGTCGAGTGTCCTTTTAGAAATATTTATAATGCATGTTTACAGCAATCATCTATTGCATTAACTTTGACATCTAACAAGACGATTTTTCACAAGCACTTTAGATGCAACAAAAGATATATAATGCTATCCTTTATATATAGATAAATAAATATAGGAGGAAGATATGCAATTTGTTAAATGTGAAGGTTGCGATTCAATCGTAGCTGTATTATCTGAAGGAAATGTTTGTGCAGGTAAGGAAAATGAAGTATTAGTACCTAATACATCAGATGGGGCTGGTGAAAAACACGTTCCATATATTGTTTCAAATGATGGAGACGTATTAAAAGTACAAATCGGTGAAGTTGAACACCCAATGGTTGATGTTCACTGGATCGAAATGATCGTTGTAGAAACAAAAGATGGAATGATGATGAAACGTTTACACCCAGGTGATAAAGCATATGCAGAATTCAACATCAAAGGTGAAGAAGTTGTTGCTGTATATGAATACTGTAACATCCACGGACTTTGGAAATTAGAAATGTAATATAAAAGAGGCGGTTTCACACTGCCTCTTTGTCTATCTATTGGTTAATTTTACTGATTTCTACATCAAGAACTTCCACTTGGAAGTTTGAATATAAATCATCGTAGTATTCCACATGTTTTAGTTGATCATGGTGATCCACAATGAATACTGCTTTGACAAGGTTTTCAATTTCGTAAATATACGTACCTGTATATCTTGCAAAATTACGTAATTTAAAGTCGGATAGCAACTCGAAACCTTTGAGTTGTTTTTCTCTAGCAAGACGCAATTGTGTATACACGGGTTCATTTGTGATGAGATAAAACTTCACATCTGGATATTTTTCGAGTAGAACTTCTAAGCGTTTGGCATCTTTGATCATTGCATTATCTTCAAGTGAAGGTAGTGTAATGTATACTTTTGGTTCACGAATATCATGTAAATCAAGCACTTCTTCCAGCGGATTCATAATTTCAATACTTGGAAATACAAAACCTGTTTCTAAAGGTTCCAGATTTCGAGTGTAAAATACCTCAGTTGTTTTTAGTGTCACATCTTTATGTTGACGTTGTTTGCTTTCCTTTGGTTTTTGCACTGGAGCTTGTTTTTGTGGCTGTGGTTTACGGTTTTGTTTTTGCTGTGGCTTTTGATTTGTATGATTGGATCTACGTTGTTGTGGATTGACATTTGATTTGCTTAATTTCGTTCCATTGCTACGACTATGTTTTGGTTTAGTCTTTACTGGTTGTTCTTGTTTTGTAGGCTGTTGTACCTTTTTTTCAGGTTTAGCAGTACTTGTTTGTTTCTTTTTATCTGTATGATATTTCTTATTTTTATTATAAGATTTTTGATTCTTGTTTGACTTTTGTGTAGTCTCTTTCTTTTCCATGAATACGTCTCCTGTTAATGTTATTATTATACACTAAAATAGACGATGTTTGAAATGTGAATAAATTCGCAAAGCACTTTAATTACAAAAAACAAAGTGATATAATAAACACGTTACGAAATAGGAGGCTATTATGGCAAAAAGAACTGTTAAAGATTTAGATGTAGCTGGAAAGCGCGTCATTTGTCGTTGTGATTTCAACGTTCCTAGAAAAGATGGAGTAATCACTGATGACAACCGAATTGTACAAGCATTACCTACAATTCAATACCTAATTGATAATAAAGCGAAAGTTATCTTAATGTCTCACTTAGGAAAAATTAAAACTGAAGAAGACAAAGCAAAAAACTCATTAGAAGTTGTTGCTGCTGACTTAGCAAAAAAATTGCCTGGAGTTAATGTTACATTCTGTCCAGTAACTCGTGGTGCAGAATTAGAAGATATGGTTGCTAACTTAAAAGATGGTGACGTATTACTTATGCAAAACACTCGTTACGAAGCAGGAGAAACAAAAAATGATCCTGAATTGTCTAAATACTGGGCAAGCTTAGGAGACTTATTTGTTGAAAACGCATTTGGTTCTGTTCACCGTGCACATGCTTCAACAGTAGGAATCCCTTCAATTTTACCAAACGCATTAGGATTCTTAGTAGAAAAAGAAGTAGATATGCTTGGTAAAGCAGTAGATAACCCAGTTCACCCATTTGTTGCTATCATTGGGGGAGCAAAAGTATCTGATAAAATCATGGTAGTTGAAAACTTACTTAAAAAAGCTGACAAAGTTATTGTTGGTGGAGGTATGGCTTACACATTCCTTAAAGCACAAGGAATTGAAGTTGGTAACTCATTAGTAGAAGAAGATAAAATTGAATTAGCCAAAGAATACTTAGCAAAAGCTGGAGACAAACTTGTATTACCTGTTGACAGTGTATGTGCTGACAAATTTGCTGCTGATGCAAACACACAAGTAATCGAAGGAAATATTCCTGAAGGATGGATGGGACTAGATATTGGACCTAAATCAATCGCATTATTTGAAGAAACACTTAAAGGTGCAAAAACAGTTGTTTGGAATGGACCTATGGGTGTATTCGAAATGGAACCATTTGCTAAAGGAACTTTAGCAGTATGTACAGCAATCTCTGAACTTCCAGGGGCTACTACTGTTATTGGTGGTGGTGATAGTGCTGCTGCTGCAATCCAATTAGGATTTGCTGACAAATTCTCTCACATCTCAACAGGTGGAGGGGCATCATTAGAATACATGGAAGGAAAAGAATTACCTGGTATTGCGGTAATTTCTGATAAATAAGGAGATATCATGGCTAGAAAACCTATTATTGTTGGAAACTGGAAAATGAACAAAACAATCGCGGAAGCAACTGCTTTTATTCAAGCATGTGATGCTAACGCACACGATGGAGCAGACTTTGGAGTTGCTACATCATTCTTAGCTTTAAACGAAGCTAACAAACTTGCAAAAAACTTAATTGTTGCTGCGGAAAACTGTCACTTTGAAGATAATGGTGCATTCACTGGAGAAGTAAGTGTTCCAATGTTAAAAGAAATCGGTATTACGCACTGTATCATCGGACACTCTGAAAGAAGAGAAATGTTCGGAGATACTGATGAAACAGTAAACAAAAAAGCGAAAAAATTAATCGACAACGATATGACACCAATCTTATGTATCGGTGAAACTGAAGCACAATACGATGCTGGAGAAACAGAAAAAGTGATCCGTGAACAATTAACTGGATCATTAGCAAATCTTTGCGCAAACTGTGTATCTAACATGGTTATCGCTTACGAACCAATCTGGGCAATCGGAACTGGTAAATCAGCAACGAAAGAAGATGCACAAAACTGTTGTGCAATCGTACGTGACCAAGTTAAAGTTATGTACGGAGATGAAGCAGCTGAAAAAGTACGTATTCAATACGGTGGATCTGTAAAACCAGAAAACATTGTTGAATACATGGCTTGTCCTGATATTGATGGTGCATTAATTGGTGGAGCTTCTTTAAAAGAAGATTCATTCAATGACATCATGTCAAAAGTAAAATAGTTATATTACTTAGAAACGTCTGGGGTATCCTGGACGTTTTTTTGCGTGTCATTATTTTTTTGTGTATGATTATAGATAAGTAAGTGTGTCAATTTCGAAAAGAGGAAGAATGTATGAATGTATTAGAAGTAAAAGAATTACACAAAAAATATGGGAGTCGTGATATTTTACATGATGTCAACTTCCATGTAGCTCTTCATGAAATTGTAGGGTTTGTTGGTCCAAATGGAACAGGAAAAAGTACGACAATGAAATGTATTGCAGGTTTAACAGAGTTTCATCAAGGACAAATTTTGATTCATGGACATGATATTCAAAAAGATCGAATTGCTGCATTAAGTGAGCAATCTTCATTTATCGAAGGTCCCGCACTATATCCTGAACTGAGTGGAAAAGATAATATTAAATTATTTGCTTCACTTCGTGGCGTGAGTAAAGAACGCGTACAAGAAATGATTGACATGACAAAACTAGGAAAACACATCAATCGAAAGGTTGGTCAATACTCAATGGGGATGAAGCAACGTGTGGCACTTGCAATCGCACTAATGAGTAAACCTAAACTTATTATGTTAGATGAACCAACGAATGGGCTAGATCCTTCAGGCATTTTAGATTTATTAAGTATGGTAAAAGAAATTGCCCAAACAGAAGAGGTTGGCTTTCTTTTTTCATGTCACACACTATCAGATATTGAGAAAATTGCCGATCGTGTCATCTTTATTAAAGATGGATCAATGGTAGATGCATCAACTTATGAGCAATCACAAAAGATTTCATATCAAGTAAAAGTAAGTAAGAAAGCACATGAAGTGTTTACGCAGTTAGGTCTAAATTATCAATATCACGATTTATTTCAAGCATATACAGTGGAGATTAAAGATATAACTCTTGATACTTTATTACGTGCACTTCAAGATGCGCAAATTGAAATACTAGAAATTACGAAGATTGAACAAAGTGTTGAAACGATGTATAAGGATATTTATCATGAAGAGAGCTAATATCTTTGCCTATGAATTTCGTAAGTTTGCGGCAAGTAAACGGATAATTGCACTGTTTTTAGCGATTCTTTGTTTATTTGGTTACAATATGATGCAAGCCAATCAACAGACAAAGGAATATGATCGACAGTTACTGTTAGATTTACGCCCGTATCGAACAAGTGTTGCGAATTTATCTGATTCTGCTATTGCAACAATTATTGATATGGAACAAATGTTCAAAGTAGAAGGAATTGATCCATTATTGTGGCATCAAGATGAAGAGTATGCAAAGGTAAAGGAAACCTATGATAAATATAATGATGCATATTTTGTGTTAGAAGAAGAGTTTCAAATGGTGTTTGTCCCGTTGATGTATGACTATGAACCAACTCGTTACAGTGAAAAAGAACGTTGGGTAGATACTCGTTTAAAAACCAATGCACTGAAACAAGAACTATTTGAAGAAGGTAGTGTAGGTACATTAGATCGCGTCCAAACAGAGTTGAAAGCTCAAGGGTATTTTTATCAATATTTAAAGGATCATCAAATGACAGAATACGATAGTCCAAATGAAATAAATGGTGCAAACTTTTTAGTGAATATGTTTAAAGGATATAGTTTATTTATTATCTTTTGCTTGTTTGCATTTCACATGGTGTATGCTTATACCATCGAAAATGACAATGAAACGTATAAACTATTAATGGGTGCTCCTATATCAAGAACACGATTAGCGATCTCACGTTTTATCTTTCATACCATTTGTATGATTGTGATGATTGCAGTGTGTGCACTTATTGGATTTACAGTTGCATCAATTATTGGTGGACTTGGTAATTTTGGCTATCCGCAGATCATCAATCGTACGGAAATTATTCCGACATCCACATATTTACTTTATGCAATAGGAACATCAGTATTAGCAATTCTTTCGTTTAATGCACTAGTTGCTTGTATTACAACACTCCTTTCGTTTTTCGAAAATGCGATGATCGCAACAGGAATTGTACTTGTGATTTTGGTGTTTATGCGTTTGTTGAATGTTACAGAGCCAATCTTATATTACATTTTCCCATACTTATTCGTGTTTGGTGATATTTTCATTGCACAAATCAATCAAGTTTCGATTTTACTTGTTGTGGCATGTGCATGCATACATATTGCAGTATTCGTCTTTGCAAATATCTGGATGTTAAAACGAAAAGACTTTGGAAATTTCCAAGTATTTGATAAGCGAGGTGCACGTGTATGAAAACGTATTTTTTCTATGAATGCAAACGCATTATAAAAAGTAAGAAGTTCATTATCGCTTTAGTATTTGTGTTACTTGTATACGTATTTACGATTGTCGAGTTAAAAAATGAAGATCAAAAACGCATGATGAATGATGAAATCATGGACATTGTGCAACAACAAACAAATGGAAACATACAAAAAGATGAAAATATAGATGAAGTACTCAGTGATTTATTGATCCAAAAAGAAATGGATTTTTATCTTTTTAAAAATGATATAGGGATTTATGATGAATATGGAGAAATTGTTCAACTAACAAAATCACAAAAAGTCATTAATGATTTTCTAGATGGTGAAATTGAACATATCCAAACAATGATCAAGAATAAAGAAATTGATTATGAAGTGCTCGGTGAAATGAATATGAAGGAATTTATTTTTCAAACACTTTACGAATACCAAAGAATCCCAAAAATGAGTGATATGGATTATTCATATCAAATTGCAGAAGTGAATAAAATCGCTGCTGCGCATGGAATGAAAGATGTTCGACTTGCTTTGGATGACTACAAAGAAGATATTCGTAATGCCAATGCTGGATTTGGATACTATGAAAATAACTTCTATACATTTCAATTTATCCTTCGATATACGGATACATTAAATCGACTGGAAATACGCGATTTAACTCCATACAGTGTCAATAGTTCGACCGTATTATATCAACTTGTATCAAATAGTATTCAAATTGCAGTACCTGTACTTATTATGTTGATGTTCTTTAACTTGTTTGATAAAGATAGAAAACAAGGAACATTAAAATCCATATTGATTCAACCAAAACGAAGAACATTAAGCTATGATGGAAAGATTATTTCGGGATTATCGAGTAGTTTACTTATGGTTTTTATTCCGGTTATATTAATTGCAGGAATACTGTTTGTAAGTGATCATGGAGCATATACATCCTATCCAATGATCATGAGAACTAGAGATACGATGAGTGTCAACGTTGTCACAAATACGAGTGATTTATTAGAGGATTTATACTATTCTGGTGAAATTGATTCAAAAACATTACACTATGGATTAAGTGAGTATTCACCAGAACGTTATGATTATTACAATCAAAAACCAGCATTGAGTTCGGATTTACTACCACTATGGCAATTCAATTTATTATTGGTTGCAGCAGTGATTTGCTATGTAGCATTTACCTATATGTTATTTGTTTTCATCAATACACTTATCAATAATCGGTTGATTGGATGCTTAGTATTTATGGCAATTGTAGTTATTGGACATGTAATATGTCCAATAGGAACACTAGAGAAAATGAATGTCATCAATCCGTTTGCTTATAGTAATCCGATTCATAACTTGCAAGGTACATCATCTTTTGGATGGCCGTATATTTATATCGTTTTGCCAATATATACACTACTTATGTATATTGCAGGAAAACTAATTTATCGATTCAAAAAGTTTTATTAACAGAAAAGTCATCTCAGTGCTGGGATGACTTTTAGATTATACCGGATAGTGATAGATAAAGTGATAGATAAAGTGATAGATAAAGTGATAGATAAATGATAAAATATGATTGATAACTATCGAATGAAAGGATGAATAATGAAACCGAAGTTTACTATTACAAATGGAATGCTGAATTTAATTGTAGATATCACAGAAGAAATAACTCGTCTAGAAATTGTACAAGAGCGAAATCTTCATCTTAGAAAAGAAAATCGCATTCGTTCAATTCAATCTTCTTTGGCAATTGAAAACAATACTCTTACTCTTGAACAAATGACGGATATAATAGCAGGAAAACGTGTTCTTGGTGCACCAAAAGATATTAAGGAAGTTCAAAACGCCTATGAAGCATATGAGTTAGTTTTTAATATGGATCCGTATTTGATTGATGATTTTTTAAAGTCTCATAAATTGATGACTAAAGAACTTATCAAAGAAAGTGGTAAGTTTCGAACTAGTGATGTTGGTGTGTATGACCATGACGGAAATGTAGTACACATTGGAACTCGTCCCCAATTCGTGTATAGTCATATCCAAGATTTGTTTGAATGGGCAAGAATGGATACAATTCCTGATTTGATAAAAAGTTGTGTTATTCATTTTGAGATTGAAATGATTCATCCGTTTGCGGATGGGAATGGGCGTATGGGCCGTTTATGGCAAAATCTGCTATTGTCAAAATGGCATAAAGTCTTTGAATGGATACCAGTAGAAACTATTGTTTATGAAAATCAGCAACGCTACTATAATGTACTTCAGGTAGGGTGTAAAGATTTTGATTCTACGGAATTTATTGAATTTATGCTGGAGATGATTTATAAAACTATATCTACGTTTGAAAACACAGTGACTGAAAAAATGGGAGCTGATATTTTGAGCTTAGACATTTTAGAACAGATGAATGAGAAAGAAATAGAGTTTTTTTACAGTATTAAGTCTTATTTGTTGAAACATGGAAGTATATCAAATACTAAGTCTTCTCTTTTAAGTGGGAGGCCAGCTGTAACAACAAGGCGTTACATACATAAATTGATAGAACTTGGTGTTTTATCACCGGTAGGGGAAAATAAAAATCGTTTATATCAATTAAATTCTGTAAAGTAAGAGCCAATCATATAGTCATCATATAATATCGAGTTGATATTGTAAGCTGTTTTTTTGATACGAAATGTAACTTATAGTTAAGAAATTTGATGTAAAGTTAACAAATAGGAAATTGCGTAATTAAGTACAGATGTGTAAGATAAAAGTAGTAAAGGTGGATATTATGAATATAGGAACAGTTATACGAACGTATCGAAAAGAAAAAAGTCTTACGCAAGAAGAAATGGCAAAACGATTAGGTGTTAGTGCACCTGCGGTTAATAAATGGGAAAATGGACATAGTTTACCAGATATCACACTTTTGGCATCAATCGCTAGACTACTAGAAATTGACATAGATACACTGTTGGACTATAAAGAGGATTTAAGTGATATAGAAATTCGTGATTTACTTCGTACATTGGAAACGATGATGGAAAATGACGAATTAAATGATATTTTCGATTGGATACAAAAGCAATTTCAGACATATCCAAGAAGCGAAAAATTTATCCTTTCTGTTTGTATTATTTTTTACTCGTATCTTTTACAACATGAAGATGTTGATTCATATACTGCTTTCATACTTGAGCACTTAGAAGGATTACTACACAGTACAAACCTAGAGATTGTGCAACAAGCTGCAAATATGTTGTATCAACATGCATATCAAACAGAAAATTACGAAAAGGCAAAAGAATATATATCATACTTTGAATCCAACCCTTTAGAACGCAAGCGAAAAGAAGCCCAGTTATGCGCCAAAACAGGTGAAACTGAAGAAGCATATCGCAAGCTAGAAGAACTTGTATTTCAATCGTATCAAAGCACAAATGCATATGTTCAGGATTTATATATACTTGCTATGGAAGCTAAAGATTATGATCTTGCACAAGTGTATGTGAACAAACAAGTGGAACTTGCTAAAGTGTTTGAAATGGGAACATACTATGAACTATCTTGTCAGTTGGAACTTGCTATCGTGAAAAAGGATGAACAAAAGTGCATCGAAATCATGCAAGGAATGTTGGATAGTGTCACACATATGGATCAATTTACAAAGCAAAAATTATACAAGCATATGAATTTTAAAGAAATTGATGCCAATCATTTATTGAAAGTTAAAGATATGCTGATTGAAAACTTTACAGATATTGATAGTTTTGAATTCTTACAAGAAAATGAAGCGTATCATGACTTATTGAGTGATATAAAATAATAGGATTGCAAAACAAGGTAAAGCTTGAAAGTGGGAATGATTAGAGGATATTAATGTTTATAATAGGAGGAAAATAATGAGCGATAAAGAAGCGATACATAATGAAAAGTTAGTTCAGAGTTTACGAGAATGGAATGATGAAAAAAATAGAGCAAATTTCTATACAGTATTAGGAGATGCTGCAAAGGCAGTGTACTTTATTCCAGTGAAATTGCTTAATCCGGATGGGAGTGATCCTATCGATAGTGATGGACCAATTGATCCAAATGCCAAACTTGTGTACTGTACGATTTCTGACCAAAGTGGAATACGTTTACTAACGGCGTTCACAAGTGTAAAGGAATTAACAAATTGGCAACCTACTGTGCAATACACAACTATTTCCTTTGACCAGTATGTGAATGCGGTCAAAAGTAATGAAGCATATGGTGGATTTGTGATTAATCCTTTTAGTGAAAATTTTCTATTTACTAAAGATCAACTCAATTACTTTTTTTAATAATTTTGACATAGTCAAAAAAAGCACATCACGTGAAATCTACGCGATGTGCTTTTGTGTGTTATTAAGAAGGTTTTAATCGCCTTGTGTATAGCGAAGAATCATGTGTGTAGTTCCTACTTCCATCATTTCTTGAAGTAGTGCATTTGCACGATCATAGGAATCTTCAGATTGCTCGCGATTCACTGTTTCTAAGTATGCTTGAACATCATCCATATTCATTGCTTCTTTATCTGCATCTTGAATGCGTTTGCGATAACTTGCAGTCGCATCAAGTAAATATTTCGTATGACTGTCTTTGTATAAGTCATAATTTGCATCACCTAATAAGGCGAGGTTACAACTTAACCAGTACATATTATTCATATCACAAGTTCCAGTTGTATCCTTGTAGCGGCTTGGTGTTTCACTTACATTACTATAGAAAGGCACAAAACTGTTAAAACTGTTTGGTCCAAATCCTACCCAATGCAATCCAACAAGTTCACTAGGTACATCGTTACGAATTTGTAGTATATGGGCACAGTGGTTTCGATTGATTCCGATTGGGCGGAATAAACGACGATTTGGACTAGCTAAATCGTATGGGTCAAATGGTGTGTCTTCATAATGCGAACTCAGTAAGAATTTGATATCTTCTGGTGTTATCAATTGATCTGCTTTGCGCACAAATGGAATGTCTCCATCTTGTGGGTCTTGTTCAATCTTTGGATTGAAATAGCGTTGTACATACCAAACCCGAGGGTTGTTGTAGTGGTGATCTTTTGTAAGATAACTACCAAAGATTTTACGTAAGTTTAGTGGTCCATTAGGTAATGGATTTAATTTGTAGTCATCAATAAGTTTAGGTAATCCTTTGGAATACATGCAGTCTGGACTATTAAAGTCAAATTGATCAATTCCAAATCGATTACTTGCCACTATGTAGGAATCATCAGGTACGCGAATCGCTGCCCAGTTATGTCCACCGATGGTTTCAATCCACCATATTTCATCGGCATCACTAAAGGCAATACCATTTGGTTCATAGGTTCCATACGTTTCAAGTAGTTTGGCCATACGTAAGATTCCTTCTTTTGCACTATGGATATATGGTAGAACTAGTGTGAAAATATCTTCTTCACCAAAGCCATCTTCAACATATGGGTCAGCTGCCAAGATACGGGCATTGGTAGTAATTGTTTCGGTTGCACTCATTGCAACATTTTTGCTATTGATTCCCGCTTCTCCCCAAATTCCTCTTTCTCTTGTTGCATCGGGCATACATGTATAAGGTAGTGGGTTATCTGGTAAATCAAGTTCTAATTTACTTAAGATAGCTTTGTAGTGTTTTGGTTGATCCTCAGGTTTAACTAAAATAAATTGTTTTGGACCGATTGCTTCATGTCCATCTTCATTACGGGCAATCATAGTTGAACCATCAATACTTGCTTTCTTTCCAACAAGGATGGTTGTACAATCACCTTCATAACGTTTCTTCATTTATAATTCCTCCTTTATTTTATAAATATCCTTAGTTTTATTATATGCCGATGTTTATAAAACAGTTAGTAAGACAAATGAAAAGAGACCTTGCGGTCTCTAGGTTTATAGATGTGCGTTCATCCAATCTGTAATTTCAGATAGACGTTTTATACGGCTTTGGATTTTTCCTGAACGTGATAAGTCATGGTTATCGCCATGGAAGACAACCATTTTACTTTCTACACCAAGAACTTTTAATGCAGTAAATAATTGTTCTGCTTGTTCAAGTGGACAACGGTAATCTTTATCACTGTGAATAATCAAAGTTGGTGTTTTTACATTGCTGATATATTTTAGTGGAGAGTGTTCCCATAGTTTGGCAATTCCCTTATCACTAAAGATATCTCCCTTGTTTTGGTCAGGTGCAAAGTAGAAACCGATATCACTTGTTCCATAGAAACTTACCCAGTTAGAAATACAACGTTGGGTTGCTGCAACTTTGAATCGATCCGTGTGAGTAATAATCCAGTTGGTCATAAACCCACCATAACTTCCGCCAGTTACACCTAAACGATTTGTATCGATGGCAGGATACTTTTTTAGTACCACATCTGTGAAAACCATTAAATCCTCGTAATCAATTGTTCCATATTTACCAAAGATATCCATGAAATCATTTCCACGACCATCACTTCCTCTTGGGTTTGTAAAGAAGACGAAATATCCTTGGTTAGCCCATACTTGCATTTCATGGTAATATACTTTTCCATAGACGGTTTTTGGACCACCATGAATATCTAAAATAGCAGGATATGATTTAGCAGGATCATAATCTTTTGGTAATAAGACATAACCTACCATATCATAATCTTCATTTTTATACGTTACGATTTCAGGTGTAGCAACGTATGCATCATCAAGTGTTGTGTTGATGTGTGTGATTGCTTTTTTATTTTTGTAGATTTCTTGTAGGTTTTGCTCAATAAGTCCAATGTAATAGAAATCTTGACCATCTTCTGTATCAAATGCATCAATACTTCCATCAACATCTAGTACCTCTTCAAAGTGATTGTCTGCTGTTAACTTGTATAAGTTACATGTGCATGTTTCTGTAGAAAGAATATACAGTGTATCGTTCAACATTTTCATGTTGAATCCACCACCATAGCGAACATCACTTCCTACACTGTTTCCAAATGCACGATCTGGATTTGAAAGAAGGGTCATTGTTTCATTAGCATAGCTGAAGAATTTTGCGTTCTCGTTAATTCCGTAAGGTGTTTCCTTATTGGCAAGAACAAGGATGTCATGACTACGATAGAATGCAGTTGCAATACTGTATTCACTTTCCTTCACGAGTTCTTCAACACTTAAGTCTTTAAGGTTTACTTGGCTCAAGCCTTCTTTCATACTTGGTTTTGCAGCGTCTTTGCTTGTAGCGAAGAGTACTTTTTCTTTATCTTTAGAGACATCTAAGATATAGGCATTTTCATATGTATTTGTGATTGCTGTAAGTTTGTTTGTATCGCGTGTATATAGATATAAACGTGATACAGTGTATCCAATATACTCACCACCGTTTTGAACAAATGGGATTTTTGTTAGTTCTTCCCAGTCTTTGTTGGCATTCTTTGCTTTTGCTACTTCTTCTTTTTTGCCATCTTCTAACATAGGTGCATAACGCAAGTCATAACTTACATTTACGATATATGTATTACTATCAATGAATTTAATATCGCTTACTGGAAAAGGTATTTCAAAAGCTTTTGTTGCTTCTCCACCTTTTGTGTGTAATTCATAAAAGCTTGTGAAACTTTCACCGTTTTTTGCGCGTTCTTTATCTTTAGGATCACGCATACTTGCAAATAGAATGGTATCTTTATCCGTGTAGATGAAGTTGCTAACATCTTTGGAATTTGTTAGACGTCTACGTTTGCTATCACCTGTGTGATACAACGTATTGTCTCCAGTTTTGATCGTGATCTCACTAATTTGATAAAGATCGCTTTCGTACACGTTGTCATCAGCGTTCATTACTGTTTCAACATAGATCGCATTTTTATCTTTTACTTTCAATTGACTTAGATGTTTAAAATCTAAGAAATCGCGTAATTCAATCTTTCTCATGTGTCGCTCCTTTTTTATATATTATATAGCTTACTAAATTTCTTGATTAAGTAGTCTGTATAGTAGTGTGCATCAAATGGTTCACCACATACTTCTTGGATAATTTCATCACTTGTTTTGCTTGCACCATATTGGTGAATATTTGTAGCTAACCAATCTTGTACTTTTGTAAAGTTGCCTTGTGCAATTGTTTCTTGTACATCAAAGTCTTTTTCCATTTGGTTGTAGAACTGTGCAGCAAACGCACTACCTAAAGCATATGTAGGGAAGTATCCAAAGTATGCAGCCGACCAGTGCATATCTTGTAAGATACCTTCACTTGCATTGCTTGGACGAACACCTAAATACTCTTCATATTTATCAGCCCATAATACATCAAGGTTATCTAAATCGATATCTTCATTGAAAATCATCTTTTCAAGTTCATAACGAATGAGAATATGTAAAGGGTATGTAAGTTCATCTGCTTCAATACGGATTAAACTAGGATTTGCTTTGTTGATCATTTTCATGAACGCATCAAATGTTACATCTTTTAGATCCTCATTAAATAATGCTTGTAAACTTGGATAATTTAGTTGCCAGAATCCTTTTGCACGTCCTACATGGTTTTCTAGTAAACGTGATTGACTTTCATGCATGGCAAATCCAATAGAACTAAAGAATGTAGTTCTTTCATATGCAGGGTTTACTTGCAATACATATAGTGCATGTCCATATTCATGGATAGTTGATAAGATTGCACTCATTAAGCTGTTTTCATGGTATCGTGTTGTGAATCGTGCATCTTGGCTAGAAAAGAAACTTGTAAATGGATGGATACTTTCGGTAATGTAGATTTTCTTAGGATCCATCGCTAGTGTTTCTTTTAAGATTTCAGTAAATTGTGCTTGCTTCTCACTTGGAAATGATCCAAATAATGGAGCATCATCAATTTGTGTAGTTTCTTTTAACTTTTTAATAAAAGGAACAAGTTCATCTTTGATGGTTTGGAAAAAAGCATCGTATTTCTTGGTGTTCATTCCAATTTGGAATTGATCAAGCATAAAGTCATAAACACTTCCTTCTATATTATAGTATTCGTGTAATTTCTTTGTTTTATTAATAACAGTCACAAGTTCATCTTTAAATAGTGGCCAGTTATCTGTTTCTTTTGCTTCTTCCCAAATGCGTTGGCTTTTTGCAAGTTCTAGTTGATAATCAATGTAAATGTCCTTTGGTATTTTTACTGTATTGTATAAATCGCGTAAACGCAGTTCACATTCTTGTTTTTCTAATGGATCATCTGTTGCATCGCGCAAGTCTTCAATCATCTTTACATTTTGTGCATCTGTAATGTAACTAAAAATCTCTCCTGATAGAATAGAACTCATTTCTCCAAGATATGGTTTTCCATCTTCTGGTGCGCTAGTTGCTAAATCAAAATGAATGGAATTCTGTGCAAGTCCATATGCAGCAACTTTATTTTTGTAAGCTTCATAGTTGTTTCTTAATGTCTCTAAATTCATATGTTATCACCTCTGTAAATACTTTATCATAAATAATTACATAATGTTATAATTTGCAAACATTGAAAAAATTTACATTAATTGATGTAAAAAATGAAACTTATTACGTAATTGTGTTGTATTACTTTCAAAAACATTGTAAAATAGTATCATTCAAGGAATTATATAAAGAGGAGGCTTGAACAAAGTGAAAAAAGTATTAACATTATTATCTTGTTTCGCGATGATGATTACGCTTGTTGCGTGTGGAGGATCATCATCAGAAAGCTCAGACACATTTGTGATGGGAGCAGAGAAATTAACAGGGACATTCTCTCCACTATACTATGCAAGTAGTTACGATGGATACGTTGTAGACTTAGCTTATGATTCATTAATGGATTATGACAAAGATGACGTATTAGTTCCAGAATTAGCTAAAGAAGAACCAACAATTAGCGAAGATGGAAAAACAATTACGTTTAAATTACAAAAAGACATTAAATTCTCTAATGGTGATCCATTAACTGCAGATGACGTTGCATTTACTTTCCAAGTATTAGCAGACCCATCATACGATGGACGTTACTCAGCAAAAGTTCTTTACTTAGAAGGACTTGACGCTTACCGTGGGGTAATGAACCCAGATACTAAAAAATATGAAGGTGGTTCTGGTAAATTAGAAGACTTCACAGGAATTAAAGTTGTTTCTGATACAGAAGTCCAATTTACATTTACTGAAGCACGTTCAGATAACTTATTAACAGTTGCTAAACAAGCAATCGTTAACGCTGAAGACTTTGCTGATTATGCATTCGGTGATGTTAAAGCAGTTAAAGATGCTATGGGTGAACCAAACGGAACTGGACCTTACGTAATGAAATCTTGGGATGCTGCAACAGGTGCTGTATTCGAAAAGAGCGAAAGTTACTGGGGTGAAGGATTCGAAATCGCTAAAGTAATTATTAAACCAGTAGAAATGACAACTGACTGGACAGAATTAAAAAACAAATCAGTAGATATGCTTGCAGGTATGATCGAACCTAAAAAAGTTGGACCTGCTTCTGCAACTGACTTCGTAGAATTCTCTATTTACCCACGTGCAGGTATGGGATATGTTGAAATGAACACTGTTTCAGGTGTAACTAGTGATGTAGCAGTGCGTAAAGCTATGATGTATGGATTTGACCGTCAAGCATTTGTGGATTCTTACTACGAATGTCCAGAATGTGAAGGAATTGATGGTGTAGGTGCTTACGTTCCTCAAATGTATGCAAACCCAGGATCAATCATGGGAGATATCGTACGTGGTACTGAAGAAATCGAAGGATTAGATGGTTTTGCATATGATTTAGATAAAGCAAACCAAGTATTAGATGAAGCTGGATGGGTTCGTGGAGCAGACGGAATCCGTGTGAAAGATGGACAACGTTTAGAAATTAAAGCGTTAACAATGAAAGATCACGATATTCTTTCTAACATTATCCCTATGTGGCAAAAGAACTGGGGAGAAATGGGAGCTGATGTAAAAATCGCAACTGTTGACTTCAACACATTATTAGACAAAGTATACAGTGATGATGCATTGGAAGAATGGAACATCTTCTTCATGGCAACATCATGGACAACTACTGAAGTTGATGTATTCTCATCTTTCCACTCAAGTGAAGCTAAAAACGGTGGAGATAACCTTTCAAGAATTAACGATCCTGAATTAGATGCATTACTTGATGAAGCTCTTCGTACATTAGATGAAGATGCACAAAAAGAAGTGTACAACAAAATCGCTGTTAAACTTGGAGAACTTTGTGTTAAAGTTCCAGTATATGGAAACACATACTTCGATATGTACAACGGTGAAAAAATTGAAGGATTTAAAACTAACACATTCTACAACTGGACTGCTGCATTAAAAGATGCAAAAATGAAATAAGGTTTAGAATTTAGAAAACGATAAAATGGGGAAAGAATATCTTTCCCTATTTTCCTGTTTTTGTTATAATAAGGAATGCGTATATTTAAAATTGAAACATAAAGGAGGTTATTATGATAAAGTACATATTGAAACGTTTGTTGAATATGATTCCTGTTATATTCATCATTTCAATATTGATTTTTGCGACCGTCCGAAGTATGCCAGGGGATCCTGTTAATGCATATTTAGGTATGGGGTCGAAAGTTACGCCTGAACAAAAAGAAGTAATTCGCGAACAGTTAGGGTTAAATGGTAGTATGCCCGAACAATACATTCGTTGGGCAGGACGTTTAGTACAAGGTGACTTAGGTGAGTCAATTAAATACAAAAAACCAGTTACTGAATTAATTGGTGAATACATTTGGAATACATTCTTATTAAATGTAATTTCACTTATTTTAGCAGTTTTGATTTCTATTCCTATTGGAATCAAACAGGCAACAAAGAAATACTCCAAATTTGATAACTTTTGGACCGTATTCTCTTTATTTGGAATATCAGTACCAACCTTTTTCTTTGGGTTAGTTCTCGTATTCTTCTTATCGTTGCAACTTGGATTATTACCAATGAACGGTATGCGTGATCCAATTCAAGCAGCCTTTGGATATCCAAATATTTTTGCAAATATAGCCGATGTTGCAAGTCACATGGTAATTCCAGTGATTGTACTTGCGTTTGGTAGTTTTTCATCGTTGTCGAGATATGTTCGTAATGCGATGATTGATGTAATTAATCAAGATTACATTCGTACAGCACGTGCGAAAGGATTGAAAGAAAAAGTCGTGATTTACCGTCATGCCTTTAAGAATGCCCTCATTCCTTTAGTTACTTTACTTGGTTCATACATTCCTTCACTATTCAGTGGGGCAATGATTTTGGAAACTGTTTTCTTGTGGCCAGGTTTAGGATGGATTTTAATTGAAGCTATTAACTCACGTGACTTAAGTGTTACAACAGCTGTGTTATTATTCTCTGCTGTATTGATGTTATTAGGTAACTTATTATCTGATGTATTATATTCTGTGGTCGATCCACGAATCAAAACGGAGTAAAGGGGGACATATGAGTAAAGATCAAGTTATTGAACCAAATGTGGTTGTAAGAGAAGAAGATCAAGAAGTCCTTGGACCGTGGCGAATCGCGTGGAACAAATTTAAGAAAAACAAAATTGCGATGGCAGGACTTATTTTATTTGTGATTATTGTACTTGCGGTTATTTTTGGACCGATTATTATGGGACAAAGCGTTAACGATTTCGATTTCGCTGCTAAAGGGCAAGGACCAAGTTTATCACACTTATTAGGAACAGATGAACAAGGACGTGATGTTCTATTCCGTTTGTTGCTAGGGGGACGTATTTCAATCTTAGTAGGGGTTGTATCAGCTGTAATTACTGTATTATTAGGGGTAATTATTGGTGGAGCAGCAGGATACTATGGTGGTCTAATTGACAACTTATTGATGCGTTTTACTGAAATTATTTATTCACTACCATTTACACCAATGATCATTGCCTTAGGAGCTACGATGATGTGGGTAGAAGGTAATATTAAAATGATTGTTGTTTCATTCTTGATTGGGTTATTATCATGGCCAACGCTTGCGCGTTTGGTACGTGGGCAAATCTTATCACTTCGTGAACAAGAATTTATGCAAGCTTGTGAATCATTAGGGTTAAGCGATTTCTCAAAAATCTTTAAACACTTGATTCCAAACGTACTATCAATTGTAATTGTAAATGCTACATTATCGATGGCAAGTGCAATCTTAACAGAAGCTGGACTATCATTCTTAGGGATGGGAGTTACAGAACCAACACCGACATGGGGAAACTTAATGCAACTTGCACGTGATATTTCACGTTTCCAAAACATGCCTTGGACATGGATGCCAGCAGGTGTTATGTGTTTCTTAACGGTTATTTCCATTAACCTAGTTGGAGAGGGTCTACGTGACGCGCTTGATCCTAAAGATGTACGATAGAGGTGTATGATGGCAGAATTAGTTAGAAACAAGAAATTATTAGATGTTAGAGATCTAAAAGTATATTTCTACACAGAAAAAGGAGTTTCAAAGGCAGTTGATGGAAACAACTTCCGTATGTATGAAAACGAAACACTAGCAATCGTTGGTGAATCTGGATGTGGAAAAAGTGTAACTGCAATGTCTATTCTTGGTTTAGTTGATGAACCAGGGAAAATTGTAGATGGAAGTATTGTCGAATACGAAGGAAAAAACATGGTAGGAATGTCTGATGAAGAAATTCGTGACATTCGTGGAAATGAAATTTCAATGATTTTCCAAGAACCAATGACTTCACTGAACCCAGTATTTAAAATTGGGGATCAAATTATGGAAGCTGTATTGCTTCACGAAGATGTAACAAAAGAAGAAGCTAAGGCACGTGCTGTTGAAATGCTAACACTTGTTGGTATTGCACGTCCTGAAAAAGTTGTAACGGACTATCCTCACCAACTGTCTGGGGGAATGCGTCAACGTGTAATGATCGCGATGGCTCTTGCATGTAACCCAAAACTGTTGATTGCTGATGAGCCAACAACGGCATTAGATGTTACAATCCAAGCACAAATTCTTTCATTGATGAATGATTTGAAAAAGAAACTTGGAACTTCAATTATGTTAATTACGCATGACCTTGGGGTTGTTGCGCAAATGGCAGATAACGTTAACGTTATGTATGCAGGGAAAGTAGTGGAAACAGCTCCAGTTAAGGAATTGTTTGCAAACCCTAAACACCCATATACAAAAGGGTTAATGGCAAGTATGCCTTCACTTAATACAGAAGGAGGTCGTTTAGCAACGATCGAAGGTTCTGTACCAAACTCTTTATATTTACCAAAAGGATGTTACTTCGCAGACCGTTGTCCAAATGTAATGGATAAATGTCGTGAATCACAACCTCCAACATGTAAAATCAAATCACGTCACCATGTAAGTTGTTTCTTATATGAAGATGTTGATTTAAATAAGAAGGAGGGGAAATAATGAGCGAACAAGTTAAAGATGTTCAAGTTGGACCAAATGGCAAAAAAGTCATTTTGGAAGTTAAGAACTTAACAAAACATTTCCCTGTTGGAAAAGGACGTTTCAATAAACAATTCGTAAAAGCGGTTGATGGTGTAAGCTTCAGACTGTACGAAGGTGAAACGTTAGGACTTGTAGGTGAATCAGGATGTGGGAAATCTACGCTAGGTCGTGCGATTATCCGTCTTCATGAACCAACAAGTGGAGAAGTTATTTTCAAAGGTGAAAATGTACTGGCAAAATCAAGAAAAGAAATGCGTAAACTTCGTGAAGATATGCAATTTATTTTCCAAGATCCATATTCTTCATTAAACCCAAGAATGAATATTTACAATATTCTTAGTGAACCTTTAGTAGCTCACGGATACTTTAAACGTGGAAATGAACTAAAAGAACACGTTCTTGAACTAATGAAAAAATGTGGGCTTCCACCTTACTACTGTTATCGTTACCCTCACCAATTTTCTGGTGGACAACGTCAACGTATTGGGATTGCACGTTCATTAGCACTTGATCCAACATTCATTATTTGTGATGAACCAGTTAGTGCGCTTGACGTATCGATTCAATCACAAATCTTGAACTTAATGATGGATTTACAAGAAGAACAAAAGATTTCTTATATCTTTATTTCACATGACTTGAGTGTTGTAAAACACATCAGTGATCGTGTTGGAGTTATGTACTTAGGAAGTATTGTGGAAATTGCTGATAAAGATCAAATCTTCAACAATCCACAACACCCATACACAATGTCATTAATGGCAGCGATTCCTAAGCCAGATCCAAATGAACATTTGGAAATGTCGATGATTAAAGGGGAAATTCCAAGTAACGTAAACTTGCCAAGTGGATGTAAATTCCATCCTCGTTGTCCATTTGCAAAAGATATTTGTAAGCAAACTGATCCAGCGGAAAAAGAAGTCGCTCCAGATCACTTTGTAAAATGTCATTTCGCAGGTGAATTTAATGTCAAAACCGAAGATTAGAGACATCTTAAAAAAGAAAGATATTCAAGAAGGAAAGCAAGCCAACCTTGAAAAAGGTGACTTTCTAGCCATCTTGATTGCAGCAGCAAGTGTCATCATTCCTGTTGTCTTAGCTGTTATATTCTTTTTCTTTATTATCATTCAATTATTTTTATGGATGTTTGGATAGACTACAGTTCGCTGTAGTCTTTTTTCAATTCTTTTGCAAGTTTGTATAAATCAACTATAAAATTGAGTATAATGGAACATAGAGGTGAAATGTATGAAATTTAAGGATTACAAATATGAACGTACGAATTTTGATACGTTAAAAAGTGAAATTGACAAACTTGTCGAACAACTAAAACATGCAGATACATATGAGGTATTTAAAACAGCATTTGATAAAGCAGATGAAGTTTTATCTCATGCAGAAAGTATGTATTCATTAATGCATGTTCGTCATACCATTGACACAACTGATGCATTTTATGATGCAGAAAACACATTTTGGGATGAGCATATTCCAATTTTAATGGGGATTAGCTCTAAGATTAGTAAAATTGTATTAGATAGTCCATTTCGTTCAGAACTAGAAAAAGATGTTCCGATGACCTATTTTTGGAAAGCAGAGAATGCATTAAAGTCATATGATGAAAAAGTTGTAGGTGACCTACAAGAAGAAAATCGTTTAGTTAGTGAATATGAGAAACTAATTGCAAAAGCACAAATTGAATTTGAAGGTGAAACATATACACTTGCAAGCTTAGGTGGAAAGATGGATGATCCAGATGTTGCAACACGTGAAGGTGCGCATAAAGCATACTGGGGCTACATGGAAGAACACGAGAGTGAAATTGATGATATCTATGATCGATTGGTGAAAGTTCGTACAAAGATTGCCAAAGAATTAGGATTCAATAATTTTATTGAACTTGGATATGTACGTATGAATCGTTTTGATTATAATGCGGATGATGTTGCAACGTACCGTAAACAAATTCTTAGCGATGTTGTGCCTGTAGCTACACGTTTATATGATGCACAGAAGAAACGTTTAGGTGTGGATACACTTGCGGTTTACAACAATGGATATGAATTTACAACGGGAAACCCAACACCAAAATATGATAAAGATCAAATGGTGAAAATCGCACAAAATATGTATCATGAATTGAGTGAGCCAACTGGTGAATTCTTTGATTACATGGTAAACAATGAATTACTTGATCTAGTGGCAAAACCTGGAAAACGTGGTGGTGGATACTGTACGTTTATCTCCGATTATGCAAGTCCATTTATCTTTAGTAACTTTAATGGAACTGCTGGAGATGTAGATGTTTTAACTCATGAAGCTGGACATGCATTCCAAGTGTATTCATCTAGAAATATTAAACCTAGTGATTGTATTTGGCCAACGTATGAAAGCGCGGAAATTCATTCAATGAGTATGGAATTCTTTGCATGGCCTTGGATGCCTAAATTCTTTGAAGAAGATGTAGAAAAATACTACTATACACATTTAGGCGGTGCTATAAAATTCTTACCTTATGGAATTACTGTGGATCACTTCCAACATGAAGTATATGCAAATCCAGAAATGACGCCAGCTGAAAGAAAAACGACATGGAGAAAATTGGAAAAACAATATTTACCACATAAAGACTATAGTGATATTCCATTCTTAGACAAAGGAACATGGTGGTTTAGACAAGCGCATATTTTCTCTGATCCATTCTATTATGTAGATTACACATTGGCACAAGTAGTTGCTTTACAATTCTGGCTACGCCTACAAAATAAAGATGCAAATGCATTTGCAGATTACTATGAAATTTGTAAGTTAGGTGGTACTTTACCATTTAGACAAATTGTCGCAAAAGCAAACCTAAAAGACCCATTCTCAGAAGGATGTTTAGCTGATGTAATGGATAAGATTTCACAGTATTACGATACAATTGATGATACAAAACTATAAGCAAGATTCGTCTTGCTTTTTCTTTATAAAATATGTAATTAAACGCATAAATACACGTGTTTTGATGATTTTAGGAAGGAATTGATTTCTTTTTGTGAAAAAAATAACTATTATTTGGAAAATGATTTCATTTACCTTTCCATAAAGAATCCTTTGTGTTACAATAATCACGTGCAAAACACAAGGAGGAATTTACAAAATGCCAATTATTATTGATGTTTTCGCGAGAGAAGTAATCGATTCTCGTGGTAACCCAACTGTAGAAGTTGAATTAACTACACAATCTGGTGCATATGGACGTGCAATGGTACCTTCAGGAGCATCTACAGGAGAAAGAGAAGCTTTAGAACTTCGCGATGGAGACAAAACTCGTTTCGATGGAAAAGGTGTAACAAAAGCCGTTGCTAACGTAAACGATATTATCGCTGAAGCAGTTATCGGATTAGACGTAACTGACCAAGCAATGATCGATAAAACAATGATCGAATTAGATGGAACACCTGACAAATCAAAATTTGGAGCTAACGCTATCCTTGGTGTATCAATGGCTGCTGCAATCGCTGCTGCTGATTACTACGGAATGCCTTTATTCAAATACTTCGGTGGATTCAATGGAAAAACTTTACCAGTTCCAATGATGAACGTAGTAAACGGTGGATCTCACGCAGATTCAACTGTAGACTTCCAAGAATTCATGATTATGCCAGTTGGTGCTAAAGACATCAAAGAAGCATTACGTATGGGAGCTGAAACGTTCCACAAATTACGTGGTGTATTAAAAGCTAAAGGATACAACACAAACGTTGGAGACGAAGGTGGATTCGCACCTAGCTGTAAAGATGGAAACGAAGAACCATTACAATTAATCGTTGCTGCTATTGAAGCTGCTGGATACGTTCCAGGAAAAGACATTTGCATCGCAATGGACGTTGCTGCATCTGAATTCTACAATGCAGAAACTAAAAACTACGATTTAGCTAAATCAGGTCAAGGTACAAGAACTACTGACGAAATGATCGATATGTATGCTGAATGGGTAGAAAAATACCCAATCGTTTCAATCGAAGATGGTTTAGGAGAAAACGACTGGGACGGATGGAAAAAATTAACTGACCGTCTTGGAAACAAAATCCAATTAGTTGGAGATGACTTATTCGTTACAAACCCTAAAATCTTAAAAGAAGGAATCGAAAAAGGAATTGCTAACTCAATCCTAATCAAAGTTAACCAAATTGGTACTTTAACAGAAACTTTCGACGCTATCGAAATGGCTAAGAAAGCTGGATACACTTGTGTAGTTTCTCACCGTTCAGGAGAAACAGAAGATTCAACAATCGCTGATATCGCAGTTGGATTAAACGCTGGACAAATTAAAACTGGTTCTATGTCACGTACAGACCGTATCGCGAAATACAACCAATTATTACGTATTAACGATGAACTTAACGACCGTGGAGAAAACGACATCGCTGTTTACCCAGGAATGGACGCTTTCTACAACATTAAGAAATAATTTACATTCATCAATAGAGACGATCACTTCGGTGGTCGTTTTCTTTATAGGTGGCAAAAATGCGTTTCACAACTTGCCTATTGAAATACGTTAAATTATATGCTAAAATTGTAAGGCATATGAAAGGAGGATGTATAAAATGTTAGATGTATTATTAATGATAGTTTCTGGAGCTATTATCGTCCTTTCGTTATTACAAAGTGGAAAGTCTGATGGAATTAGTGGTGCTTTTACAGGTGGAGATGGTTTGAACCTATTTGCAAATGTGAAAGAACGTGGACCTGAGAAGGTAATAGCCAGAATTACGCTTGTAATGGGTATTATTTTCTTTATGTTAGTTATTGCGATTAGAATCTTCTAGTAGTTATTGCGATTAGAATATAGAAAGACCTATTGGTCTTTTTTTATTTCATAGAAAGGAGGAAAATATATGGAATATATGAACATGATCCTGGATACGGTGCAAAGCCAAAAGTATAAAGGGATGAATGTAGAGGACTTTAAACGTGCTTTCCATGTAGAGAGTAGCGAAGACTTTACAGCTTTACTAAAAGCATTGAATTCACTGGAAAATGAATACATCATCATTACTGATGAAAAAGACCGTTATTTTCCTTTGGAACGACTTGGATATTTTGTAGGTATATTACGAAAGAATCCAAAAGGATTTGGGTTTGTGGAAAATGAAGACACAAGTGTGTATGCAAACCGTTATGAAGTGAAGAATATTATGGATGGAGATGAGGTGTTAGCTCGAATTCATCAAGACAATGAAGGTCGTGTGGAATGTGAAATTATCAAAGTCATTTCACGCAATAAGAACACGTTAGTAGGTGTCATTAAGAAAAAGGATGGTCGGATGTGGTTTTTACCAGATACACCAATGCCTGAACAAAAATTCAAGATTGTGAATAAAGATGCCTTTAAAATGG
Source organism: Breznakia sp. PFB1-19 (assembly GCF_029893935.1). Classification (NCBI taxonomy): domain Bacteria; kingdom Bacillati; phylum Bacillota; class Erysipelotrichia; order Erysipelotrichales; family Erysipelotrichaceae; genus Breznakia; species Breznakia sp. PFB1-19. The sequence continues at coordinate 1,691 of NZ_JARXXJ010000017.1, read as the reverse complement.
TCAATGACACAAAAGTACAAGTATTCATTGAAAAGTATGGAAAAACGATGCACATTCGCATTCTACAAATTCTTGGATACAAGTATGATCCAGGAGTGGATATCTTATCGATTTTACTTGAGCATGATATTGAGCCAGTCTTTCCCAAAGCCGTGCTTGATGCAGCCCAACAAATCCCAGAAACAGTTGAAGTTGACCAAATAGAAGGTCGTGAAGACTTTCGAGATAAGTGTATTATTACCATTGATGGGGAAGATGCAAAAGATTTAGATGATGCAATCCACATCAAAAAGAAAGGTCGTAATTATGAACTACAAGTGCATATTGCCGATGTATCGCATTATGTAACAGAAGGTTCACTTGTCGATAAAGAAGCATATAAACGTTCAACAAGTGTATATGTTGTAGACCGTGTTGTGCCAATGTTGCCTCAACTATTAAGTAATGGGGTATGTAGTTTGCAAGAGAAAGTGGATCGATTAACGATGAGCTGTGTGATGGAAATCAACCTAGTAGGTGAAGTTGTTGATTATCGTATCGTACCGAGTGTAATTAAAAGTAGTCATCGAATGACGTATACTGATGTAAATAAAATACTTGCAGGTGATCTTAAAGTCACACGCAAGTATAAAGATGTACAAGAGATGATTACATTAGGATTGGAATTATCTAAGATCCTACAAAAGCGTAAAGCAAAACTTGGAGAAATCGATTTTGATAAGAAGGAAAGCAAAATCCTTGTAGATGCAAAAGGAAGAGTCAAAGATATCGTATTACGTGAACGCGGTGATGCAGAACGCATGATTGAAGACTTTATGATTGCCGCAAATGAATGTATTGCCTCGCATACAAAGCATATGCAAATGCCAAGTATGTATCGCGTGCATGAAAATCCAGATCCTAAGAAGATTCGCGAATTTGCTAACTTAAGTAGTGCATTAGGATATCCATTAAAAGCCGACCCACAAAATATCTATCCAAAGCAATTGCAAGATTTATTAGTGCAAGCAAAAGGGAATGAAAATTTTGATGTGTTAAGTACGTATATGCTTCGTAGTATGCAAAAAGCACGTTACGATATGGTCAATTTGGGACACTTTGGTTTGGGATTAAAAGAGTATACACACTTTACGTCTCCGATTCGACGCTATCCGGATTTACTTGTCCACCGAATGCTGAAACGTTACTACTTTAAGGCGACAACTGATCTTAAACAGATCGAAAAAGACGAAGCATTCTTAGATGAAGCAAGTGAACATACATCGAAAATGGAACGTAATGCGATTGAAGCAGAACGTGATGTGGATGATATGAAAAAATGTGAATACATGGAACGTTATATTGGTAAAAAGTTCCATGGTGTGATATCTTCAGTTACGCGTTTTGGATTATTCGTGGAATTGGAAAATACAGTGGAAGGACTTGTACATATTACAAGTTTAGAAGATGATTATTATCACTATGATCAAAATGCAAAAGCATTAGTTGGAGAAACAAGTGGTATAATTTATAAAATGGGACAAAAAGTCTTAATTAAAGTCGAAGATGCTAGCAAGATGCGTAAGCAGATTGACTTTGTGATTGTTAAGAAATAACTAGACAAACTATCATATGTCAAGTAAAGAATGATATTGGCATATAAATAGGTGATTGTCTTAGTTTAGAGGTGAATCCTCTATAAAAACTTCAAT
>NZ_JARXXJ010000016.1:0-45603 GCF_029893935.1 Breznakia sp. PFB1-19 | reverse complement strand
ATTTAGATTTCGTTTTCAAAGATCTTATTTATATCCATTTTCAAAGATTAATCACCTTTGAAATTCACTCGTTTTCATAAACTTTTTACACTACCCTTATAAAGATATTATAGCATTTTCCAATTTAATTATGTTCAATCCTAAACATAATTATTTCTCGTTTTACTCTATAAAATCATGCATCGAACAAGTTCTTTGCACTCTATCAATTACACATTTTTGGTCGCTTATGTATCTTTTAGGACAAACTTTACATAAGATGTTTAGTTTAGGCTTGAACTCTTCCATACCATATTTTAGTGCGTAATGCTTCCTCAAGTTTAAGATGATCACGTTTGTAATTTTCGAAGATAGACTGTGCCACGTTTAGGTTCTTAGCAGTATATACTTCGATTGCTCCATAACTTACCTATGCTTCGATTAGTTCTAGATTAGATTTTACGTTTATATCTCACTTACTTTGTTTTGCCATAGTATCTCCCCCCTTTCGTTTGGGTAAGAAAAAAACCGTATTTCTACGGCTTACTTAGTTCTCTCCATAAAATTTATCTAACTGATAGTGTGTGCTACTATTTATCAGTTTCTTATAATGTGGATTGGCGTAAGTGTCACGGATATAAATCTTATACTCGTTCACAAACCATTTTCTATTAACTTTTCTTTTGAAATATAGCTCACAAAAATTGTTCAAAATATCTAACTCTTCCTCAAACAATGTTTCTAGCTGCAATAATAATATATGATTATCGAGACCGTCAACATCTTTAGAGCATAAATCTACAATTTTAGATCTAATTTTACTATGCTCATCAAGAATATATTTTTTGTTTTCCTCTTTTTCCTTTTTGTTGACTTTAACTATATTCACAATCCAACTTATTAACCCCCCAATCCCCAATACTATTGCAACGTATAGACCGTATTCTTCCACCCAGTTAGGAGGTGTAGGTTCTGTTCCCACTATTTGCCTTTCACCTTTACAATATAGGCATCAATTAAGTCATCCAACCCCTGTCTATTTTGGTCTCTTGTAATAACTTGTAAGTGACTCTCGTTAGCACTGTGTTTTAAAAAATCTGGAAAGTATTCATTACCCAATTCTTTTTTTAACTTTTCTAATATTTCGATTTTAGTCTCTTCACTTATTAATTCACCATCTGAATAGGTAAGTTTTTTATCAATAAATTCAAAAAATCTCTGAAATTCTATCTTTTTGTTTTCTGAAGATTGTATCTTGAATGCACTTTTTTTTACTAATTCATTAATATTCATTATAATGATTCTCCTTTAAATATAGAATTATTATAACAAACAATAAAATCTATAACAAATATTTTTCTAAGGTCTATACCTATTGTGTAAGATTGCTTGTTTTTAAAAGGAGAATCTAAAAATGAAAATAACCATTCATATGTAAGGAAAATGAGTGAACTGTAGCGTCAGGTATCTGCATTAAAAAAGTTCCTTTGCGTTTGTGTACAAGCATAGAAGTTTTCATCTACCCAATACAGTCTTCTTCTATGCTTGTTTATGTCAAGTGAAAAGTATCCCACCGATGCAATTGAAAAAGGGACCACTTTTAAATTAAAATAAGCAATGCTCTTATTTGAACATAGATACGAATTTATGTTACTTCGTTGTTACAATAAATAGTCAAGGAATAAAACAAGAAAATACTATATTAGCTTATGATGAATTTAAAAAGTTTGTTGATGTTGTAAAGTCACAAACCGAATAGACAGCGTACTACATTTTATATTGTTGCGAATTATGTTCTGGCGAATTACTTGCACTTCATATGTACGAGAGTGTTATAGAGAACAAAAACTTTATACTACCTATAACCGGGATACAAAAGATCGTGTACTTACAGCAACAAAGAATTACGAAAGACGTGTAGTAGATTTCCAGACGAATGCAAAAGTGAAATTGAAAAATCACTAGAAACAATACCTAATTACAAAAATCACCTCAATAACCTTTAATCGGCTATATAAAATACTATAGCAAAACAACTTACGAAAGACATGAAGCTGATGATGTAGTGTTGTATAGATCACGGCACTTCACGCTTCACAACTTACGACATACGTACGTTTCTACTTTAGTTGATATTGAATGAACTTCTAAAGATATTGCTGATAGACAGGGACATTTGTTACCAAGCAGAAAGCAAGATACCCTTGATAAACTGAATAATTTATCAAAAAACATCTAAAAGTTGTTACGAATTTGTTACGATAAAAAAAGAAACCCTGTGAAATAAGGGTTTTTCTTTCGATGGTGCGCTCGACAGGAACAATTGAAATCATTTGATAATTATCGTTTCAAACGTGAAACATAGCGATATATTAAGCTTTTTTGAGTGTTTTCGATATATGTTTGATTATCTAGATACTATACTTTTTTATAAAAATCGTTAACTTTTTATTAACTATAAAAAGAGTTTGGGAAGGTGTGTTTGTTAACTTTTTATGCCCTTCCAATTATATAGATACAAATAAAATAGAATGCTTCAAAAAAAAGCCCTATATAATAAGGAAAAGGAAAATCACTAAAAAAAGAACCTACCCACGAACTAACGTGAGTAGGTTTTTGGTTATCTTGTGTATGTAATGTCCGCAACGTTAAAGGCAGTGTTTAATCCGCCACCTAGGACGATGCGGTTGCCTCTGATTTCGATTACTGGATATTCTTTACCGACGATGCTCGAAATTAGTCCGACACCATCATACGACACTGCTCGATTAACTCGTGCATGTGTACGTTTAATAGTTGGTTGACTTGGAGTAGGTGTAGGTGTAGGTGTAGGTGTTGGAGCTGAACCACCATCAGCAACTAGTTTAAGATCAGACATCTTAAATGCTGTATTGATTTGAGCTAATACAACTCGGTCACCTTTTACCTCTACAACTTGGTAAACGTTTTGCGTAACGAACGCAGCTAAATGCGTACCGTTATAGTCCGTAGTAGTTTTTGGCTGAACCTTTGAACCAACTACGATTGTAGCGCCTGTAGGTGGTGTACTTGGCTTAGGTGCTTCAACTACTGGAGGTTTCTCAGCAGGTGCTGTTGCACTTACTCCGAACCCTGCACGAATAGCTTGTGCAATATCATTTGCAATAGCTACTTTATTTGCTTGGTATTTGTCCATATCTGCTTTGTTAGTAATGAAGCATGTTTCAACCAATGCACTTGATACACCTTGATTCTTTGCGGTAGTGATAACAGAAAAGTTTGTCACCTTAACACCTCCACCACGTACAGTGAAGTATTTACCTAATGCTTTTAATACATTTGCCTCGACTGTAACTTCTTTTTCTAATGTAGTTACATAAATTTCAGTACCATGCGCAGCTGCATCGTTAAATGCGTTGAAATGCACCTCAAACACGTAATCATATCCTAGCACGTCCAATGTACCATTTTGAGCATCAGCGTAAGCATTACGTGTTATGTCTCTAACAGCTACAGTTACACCATCGCCACGGAGCTTTGGTGCAATCAATCCAACCAATTCACGTGTTAAATCAGCTTCACGATATCCATTACCTAGAGCTCCTGAGTCTCCTGCTCCGTGTCCTGCAATTAATAAAATCTTCATATTTACCTCATCTTTCTGTGCCTTTTTGCACTAAAAAAGAGAATGCCTATTCAGCACCCTCATCTTTGTTCACTAATTTATCTACTACTTCTAACCCTTGGGTTAATACCTTAGGAATCTTGTAATCCATTTCTACTAAATTTTCAATGATCGAACGACATTCATTGACCATCAAGGATGCCAGTACGAAATATCCAATTAATGTAGAAACCTGTAAATCAATTCCAATAATTTTACCTAACTCAATAAATGCTACTGACATAGCAAATGCTAATGCAATCATTAACCAGTATCCTAGTTTTTTAATCACACCTTTCAAACCAACTGCACTAGACTCCTTTTTGAGCATTCTAGCTTTCATCCAGCCTGTCATCCAATCTAATAAATTAAATAGAAAGAACATCACAAATACTATCCAATATTTTCCGAATAGCATTGCAAATAGTGCAATCATTGCTCCTCCTATTGCGTTCACCCCTTTAGTCACTGTTGATATCATTTTCTTCATTATTCCCTTCCTCACTTTCTAGTGATACGATGTTTTTCACATCTACAATTAATTGATCCACACGTTCAATCTCTTTCTTGATTCTATCGTGTGGTATTTTTTTCTGTTCCCTTTCCATTTTCGCAGCGTTGTAACTTCGTTCAGCTTTCAGCACTGCTTTATCTTCTTCTGAATAATCATAGTTTTTCAAATCTTCTTCAAGTTTTACCTTGTATTGTTCAAGTTTTTCTAATTCATTCATGTATCCTCCTACGCGGTCCTTAACCACATGTAACAAGTAATATAAGGTTGCAAATTGTTATGTGCTTGACCGCTACCTGTGTTAAGAGTGTTGGCTCCTAATCTACTCGCTTGCGAACCTAATTGTCCTCCATATGTTGCCATCATTGTCCATTGAGGAAATGAAACTTGAGGGTTACCACTCGTTTGTGTTGTGGCATATGTATGAACGTGACTCGGCATTTGAGCAACGGTTAATGTATGTGTCTTTGCACCACCTGTCTTTTGTACCGTATTAAACTCCGTTTGTGATGTATCTACCCCTACAGGTACTCGTCCATTTCCCCATCTAACCCATGTACCACCGAAATAAGTACTTGGATTTATGTTATTAACACTCATATAAATACTTCCTATTGGAAAATATGGATGTGCATAGGCCTTTTCCTTATTTATTTCCAATTGTATTGCGTTTGGCATTAATACCTCTCTTTCCGTTATGTATTAGTGCCAAGGACAATTAGCCTAAAGGAAAGACGATTGTTCCGATATATCCTCCTGCAGTGTGCGGGTTGAGAGCTTGAACTGAACCACTAGCTTGTACTATAACGTTCACATTCCTGTTAATTCCACCTTCTACTGCTGAGTTACCAGTCAACGATCCATATTGTTCTGTTGTTGGCCTAAAACCTGCAGGTAAAGTAAATAATGTAGTCCAAGATGTGCTGTTAGGTACATTCCCGTTCCAGTTAATTTTCACCCAACCAGATTGCCGTTTGTACTGAACATTGGTGAAGCCAGCTACTTTCGTCCAACTTGTCCCCTCCAATACTGGATATGCATCTTCTTTATTTTTTCCTACTTGTAATTGTACTTCGTGTTTCGCCATAATATTGGCTAGTTACATTACTACCTAATCGATCAAATAACAATCTTGAATAAAAATACGTGTTCCTGATTCTATGTCTAGTTGTGATTCAATACCATTCCTATTCACAGTAACATTTAAAGATATATTGTCCATTGTATAAAAACGTTTAGTATACACATCAGGACGAGGATAATCACCTTCGAATAAATTTCCCCATTTGGTAATTTTCTTGTTAGCAGTTACATCTACCATGATGTAAACTGTTTTTCCAACAATTCTATACCTCGGACGAAATCCATATCCCGTATTCACGGTAAGTGAACTTATTGGATTCAATGGCAACCAACCACTATCATATATATCTGGATAAAACGCATTTCCATCAACCATTAAATACCCTGCATTAGGCATAACTTGACACCTCTTTACGAGGATACAAGCCTACATAACTAAGCCTGCACCCCCAATCTTTCACTATATATATATATATATATATATATATATAAGGATAGTATTCTATTTATCATATATCTTCCTCCTGTTACCATGATTTTGTAATAACGTAATCGATAACCATTCGCCCATTTTGTGTAATATTTCCTTTCACTTGCAATGCGGCATTAACACTTGCATCAGGCACTGCACCGATACCAACTTGATTTTCTCTAATTGACAATTCAGGTTGAGCTTTTACAAGCTGTGTAAGTGCATATGAAGCACCAAAGTAATCACCAATCTCTAGTTGTACATCATAGTTCTTATCTGAATCGAATAGTCCAACGATATTGTTATACGAAAAAGAACTACCACTGATTGTGATAGCCTGCTGTACCCAACCACCCCAAGTGGATGCAGTTGTTAATTTGTATCTAAATTTTAGTGTAAGGTTTGGATTCTTATCTACTCCGTTGATGTTCAATCTGTCGAACGTTCCGTTCGTAACTAAATAAGTAGACTCTTCAACACCATTAACACGTAGCATATTGAATAAACTTATAATTGGTGGAGTGTAAGGTATCCACTTAGCATAAGTCTTTGTGTATTGCTTTTGAAGTCCACGAGAATCAATAACAGTGAGAACCATTTGCGTTTGTTTTGTGATTGTAGTTGTAGTTATTGTCGAACTAGTGCTACTGATCACTTGGTCCGATACACTCAATTCATACCTTGCAATCGATGCTCCATTTTTCGCGCTTGCTATTATAGAACTAATTTGTAGATACGATACATTTTGTATGATCCATTGGTTGTTGCCTGTTTTTGCAATTGAATTAGGATGCATATCCTTATAACTAAATCCCGTTAGTGATGGTGCATTTGACGTTTTATTAACTGTCATTGTTACAATACGTGAGTTACTTCCCACCAACACACCATTACTGTATGTAGTAACTGTGGCTGTAAGGTTTAGTGATAATGCATTGGGAATTGCATTATACAGTGCTGTATTTTGCGCTGCGGTCAATGAGAAGTTTGTTGTGTACTTCAGTGAACTACTCGAGAAACTTAACGTCTTCAATACTGTATTGCCCTGTCGCAATTCAAACGTATGTGTGAATGAGTCGCTGTATGTAGTTATAGGTATTTTGATTACACTTCCTATATCGAATGACGTATCTTTCTCTATATAAGATATTCCATTTGTAGATGCATTTAACACTAATTGTTGAGTGCTCATTCTAGAGCCGTCACGACCCCACAACTCAATATGGAAATTATATGCCACTCCTGGACTTAATCCAGTAACTGTAGTATTTCCATTACCCACATCACTACTAAACAAAGTATAACTACTTGCATTACTTGCTTTGTAGTATATTCTTGTTGTCCAATAATTATATGAATTATTACCTTTAGTAAGATTCAAAGTTACTGAGTTGTGCGTTACTCCATTGACATATCCTGCCAATGTACCTGTGGTTGGGATGTTTAATTGTCCTGTAGCAACTGTTGCATTTCCTGGATATAATCCATTGTTTACTCCGCATCCAGGAGAGTGTTTTGCTCCACGAGCATTCCCTAACGGTAAATCAAGTGTTCCGCTAGCATATATCGGACTGCTTTGTCCTGGTGTTAAATAGTAATTTACATTGGCAATCACTTCAGTTTGATGAAACCAAAATTTTATTCCATTTTCTACCGAACTAATGAAGTATCCACCACTACAGTAATAGCGCATATTCCACGAAATACGATACTTAACATTCGGCCACGAACCTACAAGAGAAGCAGATGTATCTACTCGTATCTTCGCATAAGGATTGCTCGTTGCTATATAATTTGTAGCCATCTTATCACCTCTTTATAATTGTGAAATCTGCACCATGATTTCCTGTTGTTCTTGCATAGATTTGCATGTCACCAATACGCACATTACTTCGTGCAAACAGCTTATGCACTTCGGTTTCATCGCCATTGAGTGAAAACACTCGCTCACTTGCATCGTATCCAGCAAACTCTAATGTGTTGATTACTGTTTTGTTGTTCGTTCCATCTTGAGCTACCTCGATACCGTTTTTGTCGATTTTCACATTTGTGGTATAAATCTCATCATTCGATGATGACCATTGCTGTTGGATTTCTCCATCGTTTGCCATGATGTCACTTATCAGCAACCATGCACCACTCGACCCAACCTCTACAACGGCATCATTTCCTAATGCTTCAAAAGAAACATTGAACGATACCCAGTCACTTTGTACCTCTGCTGGTAAATTAAAAAGATACACTTCTTGTGTGCCTGTCATGATTTTTAAATATGCAGTATTTGTGAATTTACGTATCTTGCATGAAACAGTATATTTCCTTCCTACAATCGTTTTAAATGATTGCTTCAATGTTCCATCATTTAACATGAACGCATATCCACTTACTGTATTATTTCTTATATCAACATCAGTCATCGACGAAATATTTCCAGTCAATTCCCAAAAGTTCATACCATTCCAACCACAACTATTTAGCAGTTTGTTAATTCCACCGCTTTCACTAATAGCGAAGTTAATCGCATCAACTTGTTGCTGAATGTACGAGTACGCTTCTTTTAATGTGACTTCGTTTCCATTGATTATTGTTGTGCTGTTTTCTACTAGTAATTCAATGGATCCTTGCTGCATTGTAATGGATGTATTGAGTGATTCGATTTGCCCTTGTAAATCTTCAAGGTCTCCTTGATACGCTCCTACAACCACCCATTGCCCCTCGTGGTACGTTTTTTCCGTTGGAGGACTCATTGATATGTCTATCCACGTTTGTCCGTTTACTGGATTCTCTGGTTCAAATGCAGACACCATAGGCTTCAAATTTTCAACCTTAGTATTTATGTTAGAAATCTCTGCTCTAATTTCACCATCAATTTTATTTACGATTAGTTCAACATTCATCACCTTTGATTCAAGTGATGTTGCCATATCATAATTAATTTGATTCTTTGTTTGAGCAATTGTTTCAAGTGTACTGTGGATACCGCCTGTGTACTGGATAGAGTGTTTGAAAATATGTGCCTTAACAACATCTCCTGATCTATTTGTAATATTGATTACATTACAACTATCAAGGTGTATTTGACCTTGCAATTCACATTTAAAGGGTATGTACTCCAACCCATTCACACGTTCGAATATTTCCAACTTTGATTCATTTCTATCAATGTCTAAAATCGGATTGTTAGCAATGTTCATTTCAGTCAACCCATGCTCATCAATTGATTGCTGGTCCTGAATGTATACATTTTCATTTTGTGGCATTCGAGATAATACTAATGAATTAATTGGGCCATACTTTTCAGTGGTCGTGATTTGCTTCGATTGTGCATTGATGCCAATATTGATATCAACTTCATTGAACCATTTCATTTCCAATTCGTTTATTCGATTTATATGAGCAACCGTACATGTCGCTTGTGCGATTGCTTCAACTACATTTGCACAGGTCGCATTTACACCAAAAAAGACTTCGCTAGGAATAACGAAGTCTTGGTTTGGTAAAACATCATCATGAAGCGGTACGCCTGCCTGACTACATACCTCAATCAGCAAATTTTTTATAGTGATTGGATAAGTAACTGCAGATGTATTAAATGGAATATTGAACAACATTTTGCTATCCATAATTTTATATTCAACATCACTACTCACTTCATAAACATGATAAGTACCCATTGGAACGTATTCAATGTCTGTGCTATTTACATATACTCCCATGAATATTTCAATGCTTTGATTTTCTAGATTCAACTGATCTTTAAAATCAACTTTAATCGTTCCACTTTTCGCAATAAAGGTACCAACAAATACATTGTTAGTACCATAGACATTATCATCAATTTTCACACTTATTGGATTGTATCTATTCCCTTCAAACAAGAAATAGCAATCCATTCGTCGTACAGATTTAGCAATTGCTACTTTAAAGGCTTCACTTACAGATACTTGATACATCAGTCATACCTCTCATTCGAAACAAGTTGAAATTGAATGGTTTCGAAGTAATCCATCATGCCTTCTAATCGCGATTTTTTCGGATCAACACAATAGCATTCAATTGTTTTCAATGTGTCAGTCTCACTATCTCTAAATTGCACACGCATTTCAGGGTTTTTTAATAAATTTAAAATAACCATTCCTTCATTTACTGGTGTAATTCCAAGAGTCACATCAATGCTCATAATTCTACCAAGTATATCTCGATTCATGTGAAGAGATGGGACACGACCAGATTTGTCCCCATCTTGTGTAGATGCCAAATCATCATAACTAACGATGTTATTTATAGTAACACCATCAATCACCAATAACGTTTTATATGCCATCCTATCCTCCTATCATTGCAAGTTCTTTTTCAGCTTCTTTAAGCGATATTAACAACCCCTTACGATCGACTTCACATTCTAGTTTCAATGAAGAAATAAGAATAATCAATTGTTTAAGTAATTGGATTATTTCTTTCAACATGCTTGAGTCAGAACCTTTACTTGCACCAGCAATTGCTTGATCTGCTAACTCGCGTAGTTTGTTTTCAGGTGCTACAACCTCACCTTGGTGACGGTTGTCCCCAATCATTACAAGTTGCGGTTGGTTCGCCTTAACAAAACCACCTTGTGCAAGTGCTGGGATTTGTGGCACTGGTAATGGGTTTTGACTCCATAAGCCTTTAAACGGCTTACCTACAACAGGTAAATCAATGTTACGAATCGTATTCAACAATCCATTAATAGTATTGAATGGTACTGCGATCACCTTATTGATCCCACCTAAAATTGTGTTAACAATCGATTTAAACACATCACCGATTCCGCCTACTATTCCATCAAAGATTTTTCCACCTTTTGTAAAAATACCTAATATTTTATCCCAGGTACTTGATACAAAGGTTTTCAATCCGCCCCACATATCTTCCCAAATACCTTTTATTGTTCCTAGTACGTCTTTGATTGTATCCTTAACTTTCTTTATTGCAGTATCTACGCCCTTTGTAATGCCTTCCCAAGTGTCTCCAAAGAAGTCTCCAACACCTTCCCAAACATTCTCCCATGTAGATTGAATGTCATGAATAGTGTTCGTAATGAAACTAGACACATCATTTATGAATGATTCTGCAGTATCTTTTATTCCTTGGCCAATATCACCAAAGAAATCCTTAATACCTTGCCATACAGCTTCCCAATCACCACTGAATACGTTATTTAAGAACTCCATAACTCCTGTAAAGAAACTAATCAATTTCTCCGCAACTTCTGCAACAAACTTAACGAAACCGCTTAGGATATCCCAAGCTTTACTAATTACACTTGCTAAAATCGGAGCAAACATACCCACTAAGAACTCAACTACTGGAGTTAACATTTCTACAATCGTTCCAACAAATTCTGCAAGTTGTCCCGCAAACTCAATTAGTTTATTAACAACTGGCTGAATGTATTCATTTAGAATTTTCGAAAAGTCTTCTGCAATATAGTCAATCACTGGTTTAATGTACTCATTGTATTTCTCCATGATTGTTCCCAAAATGCTGGTTAATGCATCTCTAATCTTTATGTAGGTTGGCTGTACATATTGATCGTATGTTTCGCCAATCTTTTTAAACGTGTTATCAACGAACTTAGCGATGGCACTTGTTACCGTTTCAATCGGTTTAAGCATGCCTTGCAGCGTCTTTTTGATAAGGTCTTTATTCGCAGTTATCGGAGTAAGAATTGCATCCAATATATCCCTTCCTAATTTTGCCAGTAATTGCGTCATTCCCATTGCACTATTAACGATAATTTGAATCAAATTAGATCCAATCGATACAGCAGTTGGACTAGCAAATACTCGTACAATTTCTGCTAATGCGATATTGAATTGAGCAATGATTCCATTTATATCAGTTCTAATATCAAACATGGTGATGAGGTGACCTTTGATTCTATTCACATTTCGTTCTAAAAATGTCGATACAGAACCTACGAGTAAAGTGGCTATAGTTGTCCCAACCGATGCAATTCCACCGACACTTGTTCCCCACAAAAAATAGAATGAGTCAACCATACTCCTCATTGAACTAAGAACTTTTTTATCAGTGAATATTTCAACAACACTATCACCAATAGATGCAATGTAATCTTTTAGTCTTTCAATTTCTTTGTATGAGTCTCCAAAGCCTAATGTGAATCCTTTAGTAAAGATTGAACTTAGTCTTTCAAACTCTCTAATAATCCCATCAAGCATTCCATCAAAGATACTTGCTTGCTTAGTTGCTTTAGGGAAATCTACAGCATCAGCAACACTTCCTTCTGAAGATCCGCCACTGCTGCCTCCTGAACCACTAGAACCACTATCACCATCATCACTACCAAATGTTAGCTTGTTGATAGTATCAACTTTAGCGAAAGCCTTTTGAATCTTCTTGGCTGCTTTACTTGCTCCATCACCAACAGAACCAACGGCATCTCCTGCATCATCTGCAGCAGTACCAACAGCACCAACATCTTCAGTAGCATCAGCTAACGCTCCACCACCTGAGTCCCCACTGTAACCTGTGAGCATCTCCATGAGACTTCCAAACGAGTCAGCAAGCACTTGTAGGTTCGCTAACACCCAGTTGATTCCTTTGATAATAGGAGAGAATAAAGCAATCAATCCCTTTCCTATTGATGCTTTGAATGACTCCCAACGCAATGTAAGGATACGTGTTTGGTTAGCCCATGAGTCTTGTGTACGTGCAAAGTCACCAGTCGCAAACTTCAATTGGTCCTGAACGAATTGATAACGTAACATTACCTTTTCCTGTTCAGTCATAGCAGCAGTTGCTTTGTTGATTCCTTTTGACAACGCATATTCATCAAGCGCGGTTTGAGTCATTACAATTCCCAAATCTTTTAACGTTTCAGTCTCACCACTGAAAACTGATTTCAATTTTGTATATGCTAAATCCCCATCAATGTTATAAAAAGAAGCAACATCACCAGCTAACCCTGTAAGAGTTGTAGCCATGTCTGCTGCTTCTTTTTCCGTAAATTTAAATGCTTGGGCCATAGATCCGTATGTACCAACCATACGTTTTGCAACTGTCTCACTTAAACCAAATTGAGTAATTGCGTTTTTAGCAAAGTCGTTTACTTGTCCATTCATTTTGGGAAAGGCAACATCAACAACGTTTTGCACTTCTGCTAAATCACTTCCTAGACTTAAGCAGGATGCTGCAAACTTTCCAATGGCAGCAACCGAGAATGCAGCTGCAGCCATCTTACCGATTTTAGTAAATGTTTTACCAAATGAATTTTCCATATTTGCTGTTGATTTGCTTGTAATTGAATTAATTTGCTTATCAAAACCGCGTCCATTTAATGTTAAATCAAGACCAATCTGACCAACTGTAGTTTTACTCATTAGCTACACACCTCCTTCTGCCAATTTTTTAAACATATTTTTGAAACCTTCAATCACTTCATCATATGTTTGTTTATCTATTTTCTTAGCGTTACGATTCAGCCAATCATTTCTAATTTGCTTTTGCTCCTTAGAAAAATTTTTTATAACTTCTTTATCTTTTTCTGCTCGAATACTTACGATTCTTCCTAATGGAGTATCATCCATGATCCCTGTTAAGTATGAGCAAAATTCGTTCCAAGGCATATCGTTTACACTTCGTAATCTAATTCCATATTGCTTAAAGAAACTCGATTCAATTAATGGCCAATCATCAATGATGTCATAATAATCATCGCTTGAATTATTGTCCGTGAAATCGAGCTTTCACTACCTCGAGTTCTTCGTTATTAACTAATGCTAATAAAGCGAAGAAAACTTCTTGGTATTGAGAAAAACTTAATGGTAATGCATCAATTTCTTTTGCTGCTTTTTTTCCAACAAGCATTTCAATAATTTTTGATAGAATGGCGAAATCGTCGCGATCTTCTTCGTTACCTTTTGACATTTTTTTCATTTCGTCATTCATTTTTAAAACGTTTGTTTTTTCATCGTTTACAACATATGTTTTTCCGTTGATTGTTAACGATGGTTTTTCTTCAGATAATAAACTTGATAAATCAATATTTTTCGACATATTGTCCTCCTAATAAAAATAAAAGAGAGACCAAAGTCCCTCTATACTGCTGGAGTAAAAGTTGGTTTACCATTACTCATAACTTCAAATTCAAGTGGTGCAACTCCTGTAGAGTCACCTGCACCAATGTTAGTAACATTAATTACAGCACCCTTCAATTCTACTTTTGATCCATCTGGAAAATTCCACGTGAAATCTTCTTCTACATCACGACCGTTTTCCAAAAATAAAGCAGCAACTTTATCATTTCCTGGATCTCCAACATTTCTTTTTCCGGTACATGTAATCGTTACAGATTTCGCTGTCATTAATCGCTTAGTCCAACCCTCTGCATCGAACGGTTTCCATTCTTCGATTCCGTTATCAAAAGAAACTCCGAACGTTTCCATATCCGCAATCGACAAATTACTATCACCGATTCCAAATTGATTTTCGTAACAAGGATATACTCCTGTAATACCTGGCATATTTATGCCTCCTTTCGTTCATAATAAATTATGAGCTGAATCACACGCTCATAAATACCTGTATCATCCGTGTGGACGTCTACAGGTTCGTTATTCAACAACTCAACATAATACACACGTGTATCATTTAAATCGAATTGTTCCAATCTTTCTAGTTTACTGTACAATTCCAATGCCTTTTTTTCGGTATGGTCATGATACATGTCCCAATGGACTAGCAAACTAATTGGTTTAGTTTTGTATTTCGTATTGGCCAATCCGCCTAAAGCAATACGAGGTATATTGTTAGTTTCTAGTTGATAGACCCCAAGTGATTTTTCTTTCTTACTGTCAAGTTTACCTTCATAGTAGAAATCAAATCCTAGATCCATCCCTTCTAACCACTCCCTTATATTTGTTAATGTAAGCATTTTTACCTCCTAGCCTATAAGCCTTTTATAGAACTGGCCGAAAAGCTTTGCTGCATCTTTTTGTTTTGTTCCTCCTGGCAACCAATCTTCATACCAATTCCCTTTTGCATTAGGGTTGTTAATGGTTTGAAAATCGTATTCAGGATGAAAATACAATCGACGAGCTTGTGGACTTGTAGTGATTATTGTCACTTGCCCATTTGCTTTCTTCGCATCATCTACAAACGTTTGTTCGTTTTGCATAGATCCTGTGTCAAAAGGCATTACTTGTGCATTACGAACTCGTGTGTTCAGTTCTTCACCAGTCATAGCAAGTGCCTTTTGACCGTCTAGATCTAATTGCTTTAGTTTTGATGGAAATAGCTTTAACTTTACTTTTGCTACAGCCATTACTTTAACTCCAATGTCGTAAAATTCACTGAACCATCAGGATTGCGTGATTTGCGACCTTTGTAGATTTGTCTTTTCTCACCATGTACTATTACAAAACCATTTGAGATAGTTGCTAAACCAGGTGCAATATCTCCATTAAAAAGAGCCTTACCATTTAAAGTGATAAGACTCTTCTCTGCATTTAATATTTGATAAGCTTCATCTTGAAAATTACATTTCAATGATGTGGCATCTATCGCAACTTGTGGCCCACCTGTAGGCCCTAACTCTTCTTTGTAAATCGTTATTTCAATCGGTGTAGTGCATACTGAATCAGGAACGAGCTGTGGATACTTAATAGTAAAAGCTCCTAGTCGTTAATCCTGTTTGTTCTAGGAGTGAATAAAGTTCAGTTGGTATTGGAATACCGTTCTCAACTTTCACTGTCCAGGACTCTCCAAAATGCATTGTTACACCGTTGATTGAATACTCACTAAGAATCGTTTCAAGAGCATCTTTGTTTGAATACTCAAAATCGACAAGTTCACATGTAACATCCTTTATAATTTCTTGTTGAAAATCTGTTAGATCATCAAACCTACCTATAATTCGGTTGAAAGTTAATGTATCAATATGGCGACTTGCCTTCTTGAGTAACTTTTCAAGAGAGTCAGCATCTTTCGCAACTCCCTTGTAAGTATCTTTGTAGTAGTTTTCATCTACGTATGGTTGGTAAGCCATAGGCACCTCCTACTTCGCTGCAGCTTTTAGTTCTTTTTCTGCTTTTGTTAATTTTGCTTTTAGATCTGCAACTGCTTCATCTTTCGCTTTATTAGCTTCAGTTAATTGAGCAATAGCATCATCTTTCGCCTTTAGTTCTTCAGCACTTACTGCATCTTTAGTAGCTTCTGCAACTGCTTCTGCTACTTGCTTTTCGTGTTCAGCAACCGAGATTTTTGACAAAGGTGATTTCTCTACTACTTCACCTTTGTCATTGTAAATATCAAAACCTTTAGCTAAGTAAGTTTTTTTACTTGTTTCATCAACTTTATATTCACGATTTTCTTTTCTTGCGTATAACATAGTCAAACCTCCTTATGCTTCTACATTCATGTAACATGCTTTGCTTAAGAAATCATCTAAAGCGAATGTTCCATTGAAACGACGGTTTTGGTATAAGTAGTTATCAGCTGTGCGTGAATCACTACCAGGCGTGAACATGTGGATATATGAATACTTCACACGAGAAACTTGTGCTTCAGGATCTACGATAATGTAGTTGATTTGTTTTCCAGTTGTCGCAACAGCATACCCATTAGTGAAGTTGTATGCTGTTTTAAATCTTTCTAAAGGTACAGTCACAATTTCGTCAAAGTCTTCCATAGAAGTAATACGACGGTCCAATCCATTTCCTTTTGAAACATCTAGTGTACGTTGAATACCTTCAGCATTTTTCAAAATCTTTTTGTATGTAGATGTACAGTAGATAATGCAACGAGAAATTGGCACACCATCGTTTTCTAGTTTTTCTACAACGGCATCAAAGTCAGCAAGAATGTTTGCTTTTGTAATGACATCAGTAGAAATGTTAGTAGGTGCTACACGTTTTAATTCACTATATAGTTTAGAGAATGTGTAACAGTCTAGTTCGGGAATTGATTGACGACGGTCAAAGTCATGTTGAATATTCCCAATTGATAAAACTTGGTTTGTTTCATCTACATCCATTGGATCAACCACAAATTCAATGTCACGGTCATGGTCAAGAGTTTTTGTTTCAAACTCATTTTCATATGATCCCGAATTGAATCCAAGTGAACCACGATTATGGTCTTTATATCCACTTGTTTTGATTTTCGGTAAGCGAATATCCTTTGTGTTGATAATTTTAATCGTTGGGTTGGAATTAAATAGTTTTACTGATTTTAAATCAGATCCATACAATTCCATAATTTGATTGTAAAACTGTGATACATAGTTAATCATAAAATTTCTTCCTCCTATTTTTTATTTGGTAAAATAATTCGACCATCTTGAATTCTGGTATCGCTTCCTGAACCACCATCAGTACCTGGAGTTCCGATAGGTTGGAACCCACCTGTTCCATTTGGATTTGACTTAAATTCAGGAAAATCTTTTAAAACATCATTGATAGCTGCTTTTGCTTTGTCATCAATAACTTTTCCGTCTTCGTTTACTAAACCTTCGCGTTCTACTAGTTTTAGTAAACGTCCGACTTTTTGTGCATCAACTCCTTCAGCAGTTGCTAGAGTTGTTAATGCAGTATCAATTTCACGATTCAATATTTGTGCTTTTAGCTTGGCATTTTCAGTTTCAAGTTCTTTGTACTTATTGGCCTCAGCTTCTTTTGCAGCTGCTTGGTCCGCTTTGTACTTAGTCATTGCTTCTTTCGCTTGTTCTTCAGTTAGGCCTTGGCTTTTAAAGAAACCTCTAAGTGCAGAATCTCCTGCATTAGCTTGTCTACCAGCGACAACTTCGCTTAACTTGTCATAGTCGATTTCCGGTGTTGCACTTGGCTGTGATTGTGGTTGTGGATTAGGTGTTCCTGCACCTCCATCTGCCCCTCCTGCTGGGTCACCACCTCCAAATAATTGAATGTTTAATGGATACTTGTTTTGTTCTTTCATATTTCCTCCTGTTTTTCGTGTGTCTCACGCTTATCAGTTTTAGGTGTGTCTCACCATGTTCTCGCACCTTTTTGAGCCATAAGCGGATTGGGCAAAAAGAAAAGCGCTCTACTTGGCGCTATCTTTTATTGTTTTAGGTTTTTCTTTTACTTCTTCAACTACTTTTTGATCAATAAGAACTTTCGCCCTTCCTTCAGTAGTATCGAATACACTTCCTGGCTTAATATAGTCTCCTTGAAGTTTATCGAAATATTCCTTGATACACTTTACTTTCATGATTCCTCCTTTCGGATATAAAAAAAGAACCCTAAGGTTCCATATCTCTATACTAATTTGCTTCCATCTAATCCAAACTCTTCTCCAGTGTAAGGGATGCCATCATTGATATGTTTCTCTATTACACTTATGAAATCATCCAGTTCAACACCAAAAATAGGGAACGTTATTTGCTCGCCAAACTTCTTTTCATATTGCTTTGCGATTTCATCAAAACTTATTTTATCAGCCATATCCATTCCTCCATCTTTATTTTAGCATTTCTTCAATAATTTCTTCAAAAATCTCATGTGATTTCGGAAAATATTTCTTTATTTGTTCTAGTGATTCAGGATTCATAATAGTCGCACTAAACATTTCTGCAAATGCTTCTACTCCTACGTCTATATTTTCCCAGTATTTTACACCATGTCCTGAAAAGGCTTTTACTTTACCTTTTGTAGCCCCTTCCCAAATATCTGACACATCTGAGCTAGTAATTAATGGCAATTCTCTCATTTCCATAATTATTTCAGTTTCTGCATGATATTTTCTAATTTTAGCAACACCCAAACGATCAAGCCATTCATCTTGATTTGCTTTCATCATTTTTAGTTTAGTGTCAATGTTCGTTTTCGCTTCTTCTCGAAGCATATCACCAAGAGTATATCCAATACCATCTTTTTGATGTTTCGTACTTTTGTAAAAGTTAGTAAATTGAATATTTTTACATTCAGGTGTTGCTCTTGCTTTTAAAATATCTATATTGTGACCAAACTCATGTAAAACAACTTCTCCTTTTCTTTGTACAAGTTCCGGTCCTCTCGCTTTTAACACAGTAATCGATCTTTCATTCATACTGGTATTGTTTATAAGAATACCCGGCTTTCCAATTGCACGACAATGTGGAGTTCCTTTAAAATTCATGTTACATACATGTAAATCATCAGCATATTTATTCCACAGTTTTTTCACATTTTCACTTGAACTATTACTTATAGTTTTATTTAAACTATTTGTATAATCTTCTCCAAAAAATTGAGATATATGATCGGTTTTTATAGATTCAACCTTTGCTTTTTCTTCTGTTTTCGTTTTAGTCTGAGACGTACCATAGCCCTTACCTTTAATCGATTCACGTTTATAATCACGTTTCATACCATCAGTATCTTCAACAAGTTTTCTTTGTTTTGCTTGCCAAAATCTTTTTTGAGTTGCGTATTTCTCACGATTGTCTGGATCCAATGTATTCTCTTCTAATCGCTTATAACTTCTGATCTGTCGTTCGTTATATCGTTGTTGAGCAATTGCTTGTGAATTTTCTTGAGTCTTGGCGACATCAGCTGCTTTAGGCATTTCGGTAATTCCAGGGAAGTACGTTGTGTGACTATGTTTGCAGTTTGGATGATAAAGACCATCTGCAACTGCTTGACTAAGAAGTGGATAACCCTGTTCCTCAGCTTCTTTGGCCGTACCTCCTGACCAAACATCATCAACATATACTTTTCCTTGCCACGGCAAACAAGTAGGACTACATGCACCATATTGGCTTACAAGAACAGTATGAATACCCCATTCTTTTCTCTTATCGCCTTCACCACTTAAATATCCACGCTTATTTGCAGTTCGAATAGCCATCTCTGCATACGTGTTGATGTTCACAACACGTCCATTTGCATATTGAATGCAATTGATACCCTTCTTTACAAAGTCTTTTGTAGCCATATCAATTGCTTGGCCCACTGTAGTAGTTCCTGTATTTGCAAACATCGCAGCTTTATGAATTACTTTACGATATTCATCATTCGATTTTCTTAGCATAGCATGTGCTGCTTTTGTTAAGTCTTTTTGCGTTGCTTTTATCAATGCTGAAAGTTTACGATCGTTAATCTTAAAGAAGTTTGCATCAATACCTTTGATACGTTTTAGTTTTGCACCTTTCTTAATAGCATTCAGAATTTTTATTTCTTCTTCCATGCCACCATGTGCATAAGATTGCTTGATTAATTCTTCAAGTTTAATGTTCACAGTGTTACTACGCTTATTTACATATGAAAGGTTACGCTTACGATATTCTTCTAATGCTTCTAGCTGTCTTACTTGCCATGCATCCCATTGAAAGTCTTCAGTGTTTTCCCAATTGGTATGACGCTTCATATTACGCATCATGGATTCGATTAGGTAATTCTCCATCTCTTTGTATATCTCGGAGATGTTGTACTCGTCCATATTACACCTTCATGATATTTTTGACTGAATAGACTTTATAGCCTTTCTTAATCCAGTCTTTTACTGCATCTAACACTTCGATTGCTGTGTCATATTTATCGTTGCGAAGCTCCATAACACTACCCTTTTCAAGTGCGATAATCATGTTTTGTCCTTTGTGTGCTTCACGAATCATTTGCACAGTTTCTTTTGCTTGCTTAGGCTTCATTTTGTAACTTTTCACTTCGCCATTTTTTTCTGGTACATTTACGATCATACATTTTCCTCCAATGTAGGGTCAGGCACATCAGGATCAAACATTCCTGGTTCATTCATTTGTGCAAGTCCATACTCTTCTTTGATACGTTTTACTTCTTCTTCTTTTTCTTCAGCAGTCAGCGAATCGCCGTACATTTCATCAACTATCTTCACCGTACTCATCGATTGACCTTGACGAGCCTTAGCCATAGTCTCTACAACTGACTCGAATGAAGGGTTGGCATATTCGCCAAATGCAATTGAAATTTCGATATCATCTTCAGTAATAGATTTCATATGATATACATCCATCGCTTTTATCGATACATTCAATAATTTTGGAATCACCTTAAGCAGGGCTTCAACGATTTTTCCACGTGTATAAAGTGTTGCCTTCTCTTTCTCACGTTGTGCTTCAGCGTTATCTAACTTCTTGTTATCAATTCCTAAAGTAGATGGACTGATCAATCCTTGCAAGCACAAGTCCAATACCGTCACATACGTTTGTAAGTATTGCTCCGCTTGTATATTAGGTGTCTCAACTTGAATCTTGTTACCACCTTCGGCTAGGTCACCTTTTGTTTGTGTGTAAGAAGACTCGAAATCATTCTTCATTAGAATTTCACCTGTTTTAGGATTTCTAGGTAATAAACGTTCAGGAATGTATCTCGTAGTACGTCCTTTTCGAATTGCATCTATCCATTGTGATACAACTTCATCTAACGCATCGAAATTACCTTGTTTTGTTTCAAATATCGACTTTCCACGATATTTGAACTTAGCGCTTTTGAATATTAAAAAAGGAACGGCCATGTTCAGCGTTCCATATTTTGAAATATTTCCTTGTTTATCAGCTTCCGCTCCAGCGAAAATGAAATCTTTGACATCAGCCAATTCAGGTACAGTATTCATTGGAACTTTTTTGTTGTTATCCAATGTGTAGAGTTCGTTCTTGATGTACCCATATCCATAGATTTCTTTATGAACATAATGACGATTATCATGTTCAATATAATTCTTAAATATAGTTTCACTATACTTGCTTCGTTCATATTTGAACTCGACCTTATCAGCTTCGTAGAATTCGATAATAGGATAATCTCCTACCTTTGAATCAAATGATACCTTGAAAGCTCCATCACCTTTTACCAATACGTATGGAAGTGAATTGCTTAACAGGTTTTCAATATCGTTTTTGTTGCAAATATAATCAACATCCACCTGTCTAGTAGTTGCTGTAATTTCATTCATATCTTGAATGACAATATCCGATAATACATCTGCTATAAGAGCAGGTATCCCTGTATGAATTTTACGCACTCCATGTGTCGCTGTTGCCCAAAAAGATGCATCTTCACTTCCTACTTGTCGGAAGAATTGATGTAGTTCTTCAGGATCCCCACGATACCACATATAATTTTTGAAAACATTAGCATCAAAATCCATCATATTTTGAATGTAGAATTGACGTCCATTTAAGTTTTGAATATCTAACCATGATCGTAACATGTTTTTAAACCACCCCATCTTTCTTCCTCCTAATCAAGTAATTCATTCGTTTCTTTTATTCCAGACGTTGCATCCGGTGCATCATCGTGTTTGTTTTTTCCTTTTCTTTGGTATTTAACCATCGCATCATAGTATTCAGGCCAACGATACTTCCAATCAACTGGAAACAATACATTTCGCATGATATATGGTGCTGCAGTTAGTATGCGAGATACTTTGTTCGAACTTTGATGAAACCAAGTCACATCACACGTATAGTTATGCAAATCATCTTCTAGTATACTTGCAACTTGTCGTGCATATCCTTTTCCACCGTTGTTCGACTCAATTCGCGCAAGCATTGCTTTGTTTTCATCTAAAGCCGCTGCAACCATTGGTTCTGTTTCTTCCATTGGCTGTTGTGTGTATATGACATCAAGCACATATGAATAATGTTCATATACACCCCAAATGAGTGAACACAAGTAGTCGTCACCTTCATCAGCTGTATCTGTATAAGAACGTATACTTGTAAACAATGGACGACTTGTTGAATCAACTGGGATATGTTCATATGTTTTGAAGCTAGAATATAAACGACCTTCCACGTTTATAGGTTGTTGATGATAGTTCGCCATAAAGATAGTTGAATCCAATAATGCGCGTTGTGATAAATATCTTTTTTTATTGAAAATTTCAGAACAAAGCATTGTATCAGTTTCCTTATCATACGCTTCTAGTTTCATGACATACCATTCGTCAGCTTCACTTGATGTCAGTAACTTGCCACATACATCATCATCAGCCCATCGAGTCATATTTACGATTTCAATTGGCTCACCACCAACAGCAGATACACGTGAACGGAATGTATTTGCGTACCATTTCCAAACCTTTTCTAGATGCGTGTTGTTAAATGCTTCTTCAGCACCCTTAATTGGGTCATCGACAATAAGTATCGTTCCACCTTTTGAAGTTATAGAACCACCAGTTCCTGCTCCCAGGTAACTAAAGTGTTCACCTTCCAAAGCCCATTTTTCAAAAGATCCGTTTCCACGTTTTATTTTTGTTAATGGAAACACATCAGAATATACTACATCAGTTATGTCATTTTTCGTTTGAGCAATTTCATCACGCGTATATCTTGAGAAGTCAGAAGCAGTAACATCGTTATAACTTGCTGTAATAATTTTCTCTGACGAATTCACACCAAATACCCAACAACAAAAATTGATTAACGTTCTCGATTTACCATGTTGTGGTGGCATATTCATCATAAATTTCTTGCATACTTCATAATTTGAATCGGTCGGTAATTCATCAACGACTTTCCATTTCTTTTCAGGTGTGATTCGTATAATTCTACCTTCATACAGAGCTTGAAGTGTATTGCACAAATTAACAAGATATTCACGATCTTCCTTGTAGAAGTCCGGTGCAAGCAAATTACAAAAAGAAAAGAACTCGCGCTTTGCAAGTTCTATCTTTGCTCCTTGTCTAATCATTTGCTTCTTTAGCAAGTGCCTTCAACTCCTCTGTAGTAAGTCCTTCGAACGGATTGTTCACCTCACCACTCACTTCAACATCTTGTTTATCACGCCATAAATCAGAACGTCTATTCTTCAACCAAAAGATTTGTGCAGTGGTGTCAGGTGCTACCTGTTTAGTTGTAGTTGTTACTTCTACACCACCATCCGCATCTACTTTTTCTTTTACTTCGTCGTATTCGTATCCAACTGCTCTTTTAAACAATGCAGCTTCTACTTGTAGATCTGCAGGTTCTTTTCCATTTCGTAACGCTTCTCTTAATTCAGGATAATCGCGCTTGTAATTCTCGAAGGTAGACCGTGCCACGTTTAGGTTTTTTGCAATGTCCGCTTCAATTGCTCCACGTCTAGCCCATGCTTCGATTAATTCTAGATTAGGTTTTACGTTTGTATCCCACTTGCTTTGCTTTGCCATAATATCTACCTCCTTTCAAAATAATCCACAAAAAAACTTATGGAGAATTAATTTTAATTGTAGTAAGTCCTTTATTTATCAAGTTTTTCTTTTTTACATATATGTGGAAAACTTGTTTTTTTTGTATAATCGTCTTTTTTAGTACACTATTACATGGTATAATACAACTGTTCTTGAAGGGTTGTTTCTTCAAGAAACTGAGTTCGTGCTCAGTTCTTCTAATTTCGTTATCTTCTTCCGTTCACTAAGGAGAAATAATGAAAAAAACTTTTAAAGGTACCACGGTACCATGTATGTGTTATTGTCGAGAGACTTGCTTAATAAAAAAAGATATAAATGAACGAAATTATACTAGTATTAGTATTAATTGTAATCATTATCAAGTCATAATTAGGTAAATTCAATCGACAATAACACATAAAAAAAGACAGGATTGCCGTCCTGTCTTTTACTTTGTCGAGAGACTTGCTTAATCTCTTCACACACGTATGTTACCATGGCAGTGCACACGAAATCAACCGGCGAGCCCAAAATAATTCAACTTTTTTTTAATAAAATGCAATTTTTCCTGTATTTTTATACACTTTTCTTATCATTTTCGATCATTTACCATTCATTTTCTGGACTCTTTTTACTAATTGAGGAATTATCTTTAGTGGTGGACCACCCTGTCAAGTTTTTCTAACGCCGATACCTGATGTATAAGATTGTTTATTTTTAAAAGGAGAATCTTAAAATGCAAATTAACCACTCATGTGTAAGGGGGGGTGAGTGAACTGTGTGCATCAGGTATCTGCATTAAAAAAGCACCCTAATGATAGAGTGCTTGATTAGAATGGGTTCGACGTTACCCTTATAGCGGGGGTCTATTACCATTGTTTTGATTGGCCACACTTTCGACCTATGACCATTATACTACAAAAATGAGTGCACTGGGGTGACAACTTTACGCTACAGGCATCAAAAAATCTTGGAATTGCTTTCTACAAGCTCTATAGACCACATGTAACGCCTTGTTTGTGTGTCTAATAACAGTTCGCCTGTTCATCCCCAACATCATACCTACGTGTTCGTAACATACTCCTTCGAAGTAATGTTTTTTGATTATCAGTAGTTGTTCCTCAGTTAGCTTAGCCAATCCTGCATCTAAGCCTAATCGAGCAATATCACTTTGATATTCTTCTTTTAGTTTTTCCAGTGAAGCTAGTGTAATAATCAGGCTGCTAACATTCTTCCCTGCATCCACTTTTATTAGTTTCGCTTTTGCTATTGATTCTTGTTGACCTTTCAACATCATCATGGTCGAATCACATTTCCTACATTCAACGTTTTTAAGCCCACTAGGGACTAATTCGATGTGCCCACATGTATTGCATATGTACGTTGCTATTTCGCCACTGTATGAGATTGCGTGAGGGCTTTCCTCGCGTTTTATCTTTTGCTTTAGGCTATAAATATGTATATCCAACTCAGTAAGCAATTTCTTGTAATAGCCATAACTTTGCAGATCTCTTTTCAATTGTTCGATTTCGTTCATGTATCCCCTCTTCCTACCTTCCTACTTCTCTGCTACTTTATATGGTCCAATGTTTTTACAACGCGATAAATTAACTTCTTCTAATTGAGCTCGAACCTTCAGAATGTAAAGACGTTTCTTCATGATCGTTAATTGTTCTTTAAGTACCTCAATCGGACAAGTAGGCGTAAAGTCCAATTTCCCTGCATCATACTTAACTAGCATTTCTTCTAGCTTATCGTGTCGTATTTTTTCTTGCCAGTATTCCGCAATAAAGCGATCCTTGTAATCGCTACTATTCATCAACTTAACTGTATCTTTTAATTCCATCATTTATCCTCCATCTTTCGTTCTAACGTGTACACATATTCATCAGTAACTACCACCAATTGAATATTCGATTCAGTGATTGCGTGTATCTTTGAGTCTTTAAGATTGCCTTCTTTAAACTCCAATTCAAACTCAACGTCGAGTGTGAAAGCTCCAACTATTTCACACTCTTCATTGATTAATACTTTACCTGTTGCCAGTGTAGGAATCTTCTCATTCCCATTTAAATCTGTTACGTTTAATAACTTATAATTCATAATCTATTAACCTTTCAAAACCCTTAGGGTGTCTAATTTGTCCAAATCTTCTAGAATAGACTTCCCTGCATAACAGGGTCATCTACATCATTTTTGTTATGTTTTATAACTTTATATCCTTTGCTAATAAGTGATTGAGCAGTGGCTTCTTCTCGTCCTTTCACATCGTACGTATCCATAACCTTCCCGTTTCGTTTAGTTACCAGGATACCATTCTTGATTACACGAGTAATCTTTGCCCTGCCATCACCTTTCTCAAGTACAATCGCCTTCATAACTCTTCTACCTTTACCCAAATACCAACAATGTCAGCATGGTACTTTTCAATCACTTCACTGGCCACCTCAGCATCGTCTTTCCAAAAGCCACACAGAGTCATACAGTCCTTGAAAAGCTTTACTAGGTTGTCTGTATCGGGTTTAGTGACTTTGTACTCTCCATCACCTTTCTTTTGCGTTGTAGGAAAGCACCACCATGTTGTCAATCGAATTGGTCCTTTGAATTTATCCTTTGGAGCCTTTTGTCCAAGACATGCCATGAATTTAGATCGCGCAGCTTTCAATCCTTCATCCTCATAAAAGATTGGTTTACCTTTCACGACTGAAACTTTCTTTTGCTGATGTGTTACTGTTGGGATCTTCTCCATTGGAAGGAAGAAGCTCATGCTACTCATCACCCAACTCCTCACGTTCAATTGGAAACACACTACCAACTGCATTTGCTAAGTTTTGAAAGAAACCAGTAATTTCCGCTAAACTTTTTTCAATGAAGAAATTCATGTCGTCATCACCTTGAAACACAATTCTCTTTCCTACTGTTTTTGCATATTGATATTCTAATTTTGCTCCTTTACTATTTTCCCAATCATCCAGCATAAAGATCCAATCACATTCAGCTAGCATCTTCAATCCACGAATGATGTACTCTTCATAATCTAGATGTTCATCAGTTACTGGATTTACAACTTCTACACCAGGATTCGTTAGCGACTCTTCAACTTCCTTGAAACGTTCTACATAATCATCAGTCCCTGTAATAGGACCAGCTAAATATATCTTCATTACTCTTCCACCTTATCGTACGTTGCTTCAAAGATGTCTGGTTTACATGGATAGAACTCACCTTGTACACCTTTGATAACATAGTCACCCTTTGAAACGTTCATATCACCTTCTAACGTTTGTATGCGTACATTTACAATGTGTGGGATACCTTTACCAACTTGCCATGCTGTGTCGCATATGTCATACTTCAAATCATTTCCAACAAAATCTTTAAGTTCATTGATATTTGTTCCGTCATACACAACGAACTCAATTTTTATCTGTTTCTTAACTGCTTCCTGTATCATTATTCATTCACTCCCTTCAGCGAGTTATACAAATTTACAAATGAGTTCTTTTCTAACTCGTATCGAATAAGTCCAACTGCAGGAACAGCTACCATAATCACGTTATCATCACGGACTAAACTTGTTATGTAATTTACGTTTAGTAATATCTCTGTTCTTTCTTTCGCTACATCATTTTCTCCAATTACAGAAACTTCTATAAAATCTCTCATATACTTTCTCCTTCTTAATTTCGCGTTTGTCACAGTCAGGGGAGGAGTCGTGTGTGGCGGCAGCTTAAGCCACCACACTACTCACCCTGTGACCTGTAGGGAACGGAACGTAGTTATGTATGTATATACATACTTTTTTCCTTCCCTGGGAAAAAAACATAAATTCATGTTTTTTTCCCTCTATCAATATTCAAGGGAACGGAAGGAATAAAACATGTTTTTTTCCTTTTAGGACGTAGGGAATAAAACATAAAATTTCCCTACTTTCCCTAACTGTTTTTTACTCCTACTATTCCTTCATCTACCCAATAATCACCATGCTCTTTTAAATATTTACGCACAGTTTTTTCAGTTTTACCCATGTATTCAGCGAGTGCTTTTACAGTCACTTCACCATCAATCGTACATGCTCCATAAGCTGTTTCGATTGCATGTTTGCGGTCAGTTGCTTTCACTTCTTTTGGTTTCCTACTATCTTTAGCTTTCTTCCATGCTGGTTGAACTCCTTCAGGATCTATATCCTTAAGGTGGCCAATCGTATCAATTGAATGAATTGGGTAATCGAACCATAAGTTGAGCGGTTTGAACCTAGCGAACTCTCTAAGAGTTCCTTCGATTCTCCATCCTGTACGTCCGTTTACCTTCTCTTTAATTAATTCAGTTTGTCTATCTACTTCGGCCAAACTATTCGCATTTAGTACCACCTGCAGATGATCATACAATTTTCTATAATTCATATAGTCATCATTCTCAACTGAACTAGATGCATACTGTGCAGCCTTATCATTAAGAACCTTACCGTAATATTTACGTAGCTCTTCGTTTTGTAATTGGCCAACTAAGGCGTTCGGTAATTCCAACTCAACCAGGTCAAGCAACGCATCAGGATCACGAGCAAATACTCCTGAACCACTCGCACGGTCCATTGAGCGTTTATTACCTTGTCCACCTTTTGAGTGGTGGTGACAATAAATAACTGCACTACCTAATTCCGTACATACCTTATCGAATTGATTGGTGAAGTGTGCCATCTGATCTGCACTGTTTTCATCACCAGTAAGAATCTTGTATATCGGGTCGATTACGATCGCAATGTAGTTCTTCTTTTGCGCTCTCCTAATTAGTTTAGGAGCAAGTTGGTCCATCGGTACTGATTTACCTCTAAGGTTCCATACATCAAGGTTTTTAAGGTTGCTAGGCTGTATTCCTAATGCAGTGTATACATCTTTAATACGATGCAACAATGATGCTCTATCAAGTTCTAAATTGACATACAGCACACGTCCTTGTGTACATTGGAACCCAAGCCACTTTTGCCCTTCAGCAATTGCAATACATAACTCGATAAGCGCAAATGACTTCCCTGCTTTACTTGGCCCAGCCATCAATAACTTATGTCCCTGTCTTAGTATTCCATCAATTAGTACTGGAGATAAATCAGGAAGATTTTCCCAAATGTCTTCGATTGCTTCAGGTTCAGGCAAATCATCGTTCACCGCTTCAATCCACTCTTGCCATTCTTGCCAACTTTCTTTTCCTATGTTGGTAGCAATCAAGAACTGTTTGTGGCCATTACGAGTTACCCCAGGCATACGAGATAATCGACTTGGATTCTTGTTTTGTTCATCTACCTTTAATCCATTCTTCTTGCAGACATCATAAAGGTAATTAACACGCTTTCTATACTCTTCGTAATTAGCTGCATGCACTTTAACAATTGCATGTATTGATTTCTTTCCACTATGGACCAAACACGCCACAGGCAATTCTAACTCGGTAATAATGGCGTATTGTTTTTCCAATTCCATTGCATCAGATTCTACTAATGCATATCGATACTCACTAACGTTGTCGTTCTTGACTCCATTACCGTCTAAAGGATTAAACCTTATCCATGCACCTACTTCTTCTTGATAATCACCCAATACAGCTCCAATATCTTCATTGCATTTGTTTAATTGTTCAATTAATTCTCCAGCTGTACGATCGTAATTCCCTTTTGTCGGTACGTACTTTCCTGCATCATTTTGATAAGAAGTTGTAACATACCCAACGTTATCTGTAGACTCAAATAAAGTTGATAAGTAAGTAACCAAATCTTTTACCGGTTTCCAATATTTAGGTTCTTTAATCTCTTTACCTTCAACCCACGCAGGATCCACAACAACTAACTCATCTTTGATTGTAGAATCCCAATCCAATTCATAATCAGGACCACCACTTCTATATGGTGGAGTCCATCCATTCTCTTTTGCATATTGAACAATAGTGCCACCAGTAACTGGTGAAGAAGTTCCTTGAAACGTGTCCCACTTCTTGAAACATTCACCAGCATGGTATCTACTGGAATCTCGCGCACTCCATTGTTCCCAATCCATCGCAGTATAGCCTTCATGCTTGAGGGCCATCCCAATATTCGTCCATTCTTGGTAGCTGAGAGTGGATGGATCAACACTCTCTAATATTTCTAATAAATCGTTTTCATACTCTTGCATGTACCCTCCAACTTTTACTACTTTGACTTCTTTTTTTCTATAGAAATAATCATTCTCGCTAACGTTATCCCTACTTTCGTTAACTCAGCCGCATCTTTAATCAAACCTCTTCTATTCATTACTAACAATTCACGTCGATGTATAAGCATGAGATTATCAAAATCAAAATTATTCCTATTTCCATCCAAGAAAATTACTACATGCCCATCCGGAACTTTTTGTCCTGTATTAGTTTCCCAAATTAAGTAATGCTTTTTCGCCCAGTTCACATGTTTTTTTGCTTTAGATTGATTATCAATTTTCACATATGTATAACCATCTGATAATCGTTTTTCTGTTCCTATTGGATCTGTATTTTTTGGAACACTTCCTTTTTTAAAAGATGTGACATTTCCACCAGTGTTATAAACACCCTTAGTTCCTTTATTAGCAGGAATGTGACCTTTTTCGAATCTACCTGTAACACCACTATTTAAATTATTATTTTTCTTAAAACCCTTTATCTTTTCTACGGGAAGACTAAGATTAAAACATTCATTAAATCGTGCAGTTAACTCAGTATTTCCAATGCCCTTATAATTCTTGAAAATATACTCTTTTTGTGCATTGGTCCATTTGTGTTTTTCCACTATTACTTGTTCGTTTCTAACATTTCAGGAAGTTTTAGACTTTCACGACCTCCATACTCTGCTTTTAATTCTTCAGCTTTTAACACAATTGAAGCATTATTGATAATTTGTTCACTGACATCAGTCATGGCCTTAGCACGTCTTATTTCTTGTGCTAGCTCATCTGGTGTAAGGTCATCGTCATTTAATCTTTCCATTTCCTCAAATAAATGATTATTTAAATCTACCAATCCATTTTTCATTATTCTTCTCCATCTTCGTTGTAATACAGTTCATGCGTTCCATCGAGTAATTGTTGTTCTTCAGCACTAATTACATACCCTGCATATTTCATGAATTTATATATTTCTTCTAGATTCTTGTCATCATCATCGAATGAACCATCATAATGAAGAGGAATTGGAGAAGCCCAACCATCTAGATCTAATCTCACGTAAAACAAAGCAAACAAATAAACAAATTTATCTTGCTTTGATAAAAATTCAAACATTTCTTTCGAATAGTCATCTGACTCCGGCTTTTCTTTACCAATAAGTTCATAAAACAAATCAATATCAGGAGAATATAACTCTTCATCTTTTGTTATCGCATAACCAATTGCTTTTGATAATCCGTTAAGTACATCCCTTGTTTCGAAAACTTTTCCTTTTATAAAATCTTTTACAAATGTTTTTCGACTTTCTCTTGCCACATCAAACAGTTGTTCCAATTGTTTTTTGTTTTCTTGACGTTTTATTCTTTCTTCATCAACAACTGGTTCACTCACAACCTCAACATCGTCATCTTCATCTTCTACTAGCAATCTGATATATTCACTTTTATGTGTTGGTTTAACATAATAATAAGTTTTTTCATTTGCATCATCAGGAATGTCTAGTTTGTCTGTTTGAAAATAACCAAAAGCATATTTCATTTTTTTGTCTTCAGGATATTCATCTAGTGCAACAGCAAATGAATTCAATCTTTCAAAAAACGCAATCCGCTTTTTGTCCATTTTTTCTTCACTAATTGCTTTGTTTAATGTAAATTCAAAATCTTTTGTTCCAACTTTTTGTAAAACTTCATTACGTGTTTCTTCATTTTCAATCTCTTCTAACTTGATAAAATCTTCAATTGTAGCACCGCGTAAAGTTCCTTGTTCCACTTCTTGTTGATCAAGGTCAAGCATTTTTACTCTTTGTTTAACTTTCTTTTGGGTGAATCCAGTCGCCTTTGAAACTTCCTTTACATCCATACCTAAATCAAGACACATTTGAAATCCTCGTGCTTGTTCATAGGCATTCAAATCCTTACGTGTCATATTTTCAAGCAACATTGCTGCAGCTTGTTTCTTCTCGCCCATCTCAACTACATTCACAGTCAGTTCAGTTAAACCTGCTTCCTTCGCAGCTGCTAAACGTCTATGCCCCATTATTACTTTGAATAAGAAGCCATCTTCAACGACAGTTATAGGTTGTAAAATTCCATTTTCTTTTATACTGTCAATCAATTCTGTTAAATCACCTAAGTCTACACGAGGGTTATTCTCGTGTGGTGCAATTACATTTATATTTATTACTTTTTGCATTTTTAGTTCTCCTTTTAATTTTTCGGTTTATATTCTCTTGGGTTTATGTCGCCAGGAATGCGCCAATTGTTTCCAGCAATCCTATCAATTAATTTTCTTGCGCTTTCACCATTCCAACTCCCTACATGTTGGAATCCCCTACCTTCAAGAAATCGGATTTGTTTTGGACTAGCCAAGCCTTCTACTCTTCTTTTTTGTAGTCTATCGAGTAGCAAATTGGCTTTTCCTGCATTGTCAATTTCATCAGCAAAGATACCCATCTTCTCTAATGCTTTAACTTGCTTTTCACTTGGTGGACTCATTTCCCATCCGAACGAAGGTACATAACTAGACAAATCTTCAGCTTGGATACTCATTTCGAATTGAAGTGGATCCACAAGTTTTCGCTTACGTTTCTTCATTTCGGCCAACTGTGCAGCAAGAGCTGCTTCACGTTCCTCTACAACATCGCTCTTTGCTTTTTCTTCAAGCATCTCAAGGTCCATAGGAACTCCTGGAGCGTTTTCTAGATTCTGTGTAACTTTCTTCGCTACTTCTTCACTTTCGCAAATGAGATGCGCAGGATGGCATAGCTCGTGTCGTTCTGTGTGCCACAAGAAATCCAATAACAGTAACTCCGTTTTACCTGGATACAAACGTGTTCCACGCCCCACCATTTGACTGTATAGACTTCTTACCTTTGTTGGCCGTAATACAACCACACAATCTACTGACGGGCAATCCCATCCTTCCGTTAGAAGCATCGAATTACACAGTACGTTGTATTTTCCTTTGTCAAAGTCTTCAAGAATTTCAGCACGATCCTCACTATTTCCATTTACTTCAACCGCATTGAATCCCATTTCATTTAGTAATTTACAAAATTTTTGACTTGTCGCAATCAGTGGAAGGAAGACTACTGTCTTTCGATCAGCGCATTGCTTTTTCATTTCTTCAGCAATTCCTTTTAGATAAGGATCTAATGCTGTTCCAACTTCACTAGCTTTAAAATCACCTGCTTGTTGGCCAACACTACTCAAATCGATTTTTAAGGGAATAGTTATCGCTTTTATTGGTGACAGATAACCTTCCTTAATTGCTTTTGGTAATGTGTATTCATATGCCAGTGATTCAAAATAACTACCTAGATTCTTCATATCTCCACGATCAGGAGTAGCTGTTACACCTAATACATCCGCTTCATCAAAATGCTCTAGTACACGTTGATAGCCATCACTGATAGCATGGTGTGCTTCATCGATAACAATAAAGTCAAAGAAGTCTTTAGGAAATTTTGCTAAACGCTGTGGCCTTTGTAGTGATTGAACCGAGCCGACTGCTACACGATACCAACTATCTAAACAAGTCTCACTCGCTTTTTCAGTGGCACATTTCAACCCTGTTGATTGGTACAATTTATCAGCTGCTTGTTCGAGCAACTCGCCCCTATGAGCTAAAACGAGTCCACGACCTCCATCGCGGACCCGTTCTTCAATGATTTTGCTAAACACGATAGTTTTTCCACAGTTATGTGTAACTGTAAAGTCACTAAGTAAATAGCGATTATCTTTATCAACTGTGAAACCGTAGTATTTTCCTGTTCCTATTTTTTCTACACTAAATCCTGTTCTTAGAACATTTTTCTTTTGTTTTCTTGGTCTACACTTTTTATGTTCAACTTTGTTTGGGATGATGCTACAATCACCACTAATCGATACCCTGTAATACAAGCCTTCAAAGTCATTTTGGCATCGTTTAATTGTTTCACTTGTATAAGCAGCTAATCCGACAGATCTACACATGAAAGCTAAGTCATGTGCTAGTTGGTACGATTTCGATACAAAATCAAACCCTTCTCCACTTCTTGCCCCATCAGAATCAATAAGTCCAGCAATAGTTTCTAGTCTTGTGTTTAAACTGCCATATTTGTACATATCAGGAACAAATTTAAATTCCGATGAACATCTACGTAAACCTAACATTGTAAGTTGCTGATGTAGTAAACTTCCTTTACAACCAATTTGATTATCACCACCCACAAATATATACGTATTTGCTAACCCTGCTGGTTCAAGACGTAATGACATATTGTAACTCCTTGCAACTTCAAATAAGTATTCTTGGATTTCTTTATCTTGATTTGTTACATTGATTGTTGTTGTAAGTCCACCATCACCCAGCAAAACACCAATAAAGTATGGTTCTACTTCAATGGATTCTTGATGACCAAATGAGTCTATAGTTTCACTTCTAAAAAGCTTGTGTATATGTTTTTTCCATTTAGACCACTTTAACCATTCATCTATCGTTACATCTACAATTTCATCATGGTGTGCTTGACATGGATATTTAGGATTCTTTTTTTCTCTAGTTCTAACCAAAGAAAGTTTATGATCACCTGTAACAACAAAGGGTACACCTTTTACAGGAGTAACTTTATATAAATCTGCTACTCCTGTTTGAGTGTATAGAACGGTACGAGCTGTACCGTCCATTCCCATCAATTTGTTTCCAACTTTTACTTCTTGGGAAAAAATCGTTTTACCATTTGCGAGCATAATACCTTCATCTTCACCATGACATCCCGTTGGCAAGACTAACAATGTTTTCTTATTTCCGTTTTCCCATTCAGTAAGGACTGCGCTTTTGCTTTCTTCTTGATATGGTCGTAACTCCATATACTTTCCCTAAAAGTTTCCAGGTGTGAAGTTACCAGTTGGTGTTGTAGGTGCAGCTTGAGCAGGTTGTGCAGTTTGTTGTGCAGGAGCCTGATATCCCCCTTGCTGTGGCTGTGGTTCAAGGTCGTATCTTGGAATAAATTTAGCGACTTCGTTATATTGGTTACCATTGTACAATTTGATTTTTACAGAACATTTTCCTGTAGCGCCAGGCACGATATTCCAATTCATTTGAGCAGGTTGTCCTTTTTCTTTTAGCCCAATACTCGCAAAGAATGCAGACAGTAAACCTTCAGTTCTTGAATGTAAAAATAATCGATATTTCAATACAGGGTTACTTTCTCCTGTTGAATCCATAGGGTTGATAATTTCTACTTTTAGATTCGCTTCATTACAAGCTGGCATTTTTGAATCAGGACCAGGTGTATATCTTCCTCTTTCAAAACTTAAAATTCTAAAATCATAATCACCTGCAGGAAGGGTTACAAACTCCTTAGGGTCTTCTACAAGGGTGTCATCCCACCCAAATTCACGTTCTACTTGTTGATTATTTTGTTGTGTCATCTTTGTTTTCCTCTTTCTTTCTAAAACGTCATGCGTTTTTCATTAATCATTTCTAATACTTGTGGCCATGCTGCTATTAGCACTCCATCGATAAATTCCTGTGGATAATTTGTGATAGGTGTTCCTTTAGGGAAATATCCTTTTTCTGAAACCACATCTTCAACCATTGCTTTACTCACTTGCTCAGGCTTCATTAAATCAACAAGAGCTTGTGGTAATCCAACATAATCGCTTTCATCAATTGCGATAGTTAATGGTGGCTCAGTTGGTGCTGCTTGTTGTACAGGTTCTTGTTTAACTTCTTGAACAGATGGTTGTTGTGTAACAGGTGGTGCTACTGGTTGAACTTGTGGTGTTACATTGAATGTTTTGATTACATGTGCGATATTCTTGTAATCCATGTCTACAAAGTCAGGAAGCCCATCCCTGTTCTTCGCATCCCATGCCGGTGCATGAGTTGTATAGATTACTCGTTTACCACCTTGCCCCTTGAATTTCTTACCTTTATCATCGGTAGCAACAGAAATTGTTTTGTAGTTACAGAATAGAACCATGTCGGCCCATTCTTTTACTAACGATGCGGTCTTGGCGGTCGTTTTGTTTCCTAACTTCAATTCGTAGCGGTCGTAAGCTCCCATTTCGTCCGGTTGCTCAAATTTATTGATTTTGGCATGTGCAACTAAGACCACATGTATTCCAATTTCAGTTAGATCAGATAGATTGTTCAACAAACGACCAATTTCTTCTTCAAGTTGCAAGAAACCTTCCCCATAACCAAAACCCGTGATGCTTGTCTTATTAGCTCGTTGACAAATGAAGTCAGTTACTAATCGTTCGGCCCAATCAATTGTGTCAATGATTAAAGTTCCGCAAGGTCTGTTTTGTTTAACAAATTGTATTTGTTGAAGCAGCATTGTGTAGGATGTTGGTTTATCTAAACGAGCAACATCTAAACTCTTTGTCCCACCTTCTGTATCAATAAACAACGGATCAGGCCATTGTGCTGCTAATGTAGATTTTCCAATTCCTTCAGGTCCATATACTACTGTTTTCTTAGCACTTTCAATTTTTCCTTTTGTGATATTCATTAGAATTGCCCCGCCTTCCATGTTGGCTGGGTAGCTGGTGCTTCAGCAGTCAATGGAGTTGAGTCTAGTGCATATCCATCTTCGATAATGATGCTGCATTCTTCTCCAGTAGAAACACGTGTTGCAATCGCTTGTAGTCCTTCACCTTCAAGCCATTTACCAAATTCGTTCAATGTATCAATATCCATCATTTCCAATTTATCTAATAAGACAAACCCACATTGTGGTTTCAACTTACGTACAATTGCTGTAGCAACTCGTAGTTGCTCACTTGACGACATGTTATCCCATTGCTGTCCGTTATAAATAAGCAATCCATTTTCGACCGATAAACCTTGTAGTGGCAAATCAGCACCTTGTAATAAATCAGATTTTTGTTTATGCACTTCTTCGATTTTCTCAGTAAGTGCATCGTACTGTTCTTTGTACTCAAGGGCTTCACCTTCAGCTTTTTCTTTGTCAAGATTCGCGCGCACCTTCACATTAATTGCTTCAACTTCTTGAATATTTTTTTCTAGTTCTTCAGTCGACTCATCGTGAAGATCTAAAGCACTTTTTTCTGCTGTAGCTAAATCAATCGTACTTGCATTTACTTTTTCATTAAGTTCAGCAAGTTGCTTTTCTAGTTGCTCTTTTTGACTCAACAACGAAGCATGGTTACTTCTTAGATACTCAACGTTTTGTCGTTTGCGTTGGTTCTCACCATTACGCGCTAGAATCTCTTGTTGCTTTTGAATAAGCTCGCTTGCTGCTACAGGTTCTTTCGGTGCTGTAGGATCGAATGGAAGTTCTTCAGCATACTTTTTCTTCTGATCAGCAATTTGTCCGATTGCATGACGTTCGTTGTATATCTTCTCTTCTTGATATTCTAATTCGTACAACTTATCACCTACTCCAATAATTTGTAGTAGTGTATCTGCTTTTTCCTTATTCGTTGCTTCCATGAATTTTGGAAGATTCAATGCAAGTTGCTCAACGAATGAATCCAGTAGTTGTTGGCCACCTTTATTGCCCTGTGGGTCAGTAACCTTCAAGTCACTGTTTTTCCCTTTACGTTCCACGACCAAGCCGTTGCTTAGTTCTAAACGTAAGTGTGGTGGAATTGTAGAGCCTTCGCGTTCTGCTTTGCTAGGTTTGAACTTGTTCCCACCTAAGGCCCATGCAATTGCATCTAGCACGCTTGTTTTCCCTTGGGAGTTCTTTCCACCAATGACCGTTAAGCCTTCCGCAGTAGGTTCAATAACTACCGCCTTTACTCGTTTAACGTTTTCAATCTCAAGTTTGTTAATCTTAATTTTTTGTTCACTCATTTTGTTCTCCTTTCGTTAGATATTCACAACTTCTTGCACATGTCTTAACCTTGCTTTGTATGCTGCTATTTCCAATCGTAATTCTTCATTTTCTTTTCGTAATGCAGTAATCGTTTCACAATCATGTTCATCATCTACTGCATCATTTTCATCTGATGTATCATCATGAATTGTGTTGATTATTGCATTCATTGCTGACTCTAAATCTTCTAAACTATTTAGTTTTATTACTTGTACTTTCATTTAATGTTTCTCCTTTAAAAATCTATTACATCCGTTATTACATCTGTTATTACATCTGATATATCGACTATTCCATTTGCATGCATCAATGCATACTTTCGAACCATCAAACTGGTGATTGCATATCTATTAAAAATGCGTTTGTTATATCCGTAGAAATATGCCACTACTTCATCAATATGTTCACTTGCGAAAAAAATCGAACTATATGGTGTAGAAGCAACCGTGCCCCCGCAGTGATACCAAACCATACAGCCATTACCTGTTTCGATTTCTTTTTTTACAAGTCCGATTTCCCAGTGTTCTTCACTTTTTTCATAAATGATCCAATCACCTGGCTTCACTTTCATTACTTTCCCTTCTTGCATAATTACTCCTCCTTTATATATACTTCTGTGAAATATACGTGCATATGTGGCTCTTCAACAAAGATATCAATCACATTTCCTTCAACCTCTCCGCCACAGTCTTGCGCAATGTAGCTATGTCCATCAATTACTAAAACTGTGCCATAGGGTATTACTGTTGGATCCACTGCCACTGTAATCCCTTCAGTAGCGTATGCTCCTGTTGCAGTAGCATGACCATATTGGTCTTCACCAGGCCAATAGTACGTAATCTTAAATGTTCCTAAACTTCTAAGCACTTCTTGTTCTCCTACTGGTTTCTGCTCAGTCGTTACACTGGACGTACTTTCAGCAGCAGGTACTCATTCACTTTGTGTAACTTCTACAATCGCACCTCGCTCGATAGTCTTCGCATGCGCTTTTTCAATTTCTTGGCTACCGTATAAGCAACCACACAAAACGATTGCGATAATGTTGAACCATAGCAGTGGATGCTTTTTGAAGTAATATCCAAAGCAATCATCTTCTGCTTGTGTATAGTTTGTATTTCCAATTTTCATATTTTTACCTCATTTGTGTTATAATCTAAGTAGGCAAAAAGCCTTTAAACTTACTTTGACACCTTGACTGCCACGCTAGGGTGTCTTTTTTATTGCTTCTTGTAATCTTTGCTTGATCTCTTGTTCATTTACTAAATTGTCTTTTGCATACTCTGCAGCAAACCAATCTAAAGGTAAATATCTATAATCAAATTGTTTTTTACCCTTCTCCAATAGTTTCTTCTTGTATGCGTTGAACGTTTTTCTTGCACGATAATCAGTACATTGCAGAGCATTTTTTAAATGAACAATTTTAAAGAACATATAATCACTCCTTTCTTTAGTAGATTGTTAATCTACTTGTTTTTTAAAAAAAATTTCCATTCTTCCTGATACATCGATATTTAGATATTCACATGTCTTATCGATTTCGCTTGCTTTCCACTCTTGTTTATTGTTGATTTTGCGACCGACTGTTTGTTCATCAACACCTAAATGCTCAGCAAGCATCTTTTGATTTTTGTTACTCTTTAAAAGAAGTATTTTAAATCCTTCTGAATCAGTCATAAAGCCTCCTTTCAGGTAGATTGTTAATCAACCATAACAATAATAACACCAGGTAGATTTTCAGTCAACAAAAATAATCATTAATACTCAAAAATGTTGATTTTACATCTACTGTGTGATAGATTATAAATATAAAACTTTAAAAAAGGGGGCTATATGGTAAAAGAAAAAAATAAATATGTTGAACTCTTAGGCTCGAGAATTCGAAATAGACGAATCGGTTTAGATATTACACAAGAAGAATTAGCAAAGTCCCTAGGATACAAAAGTAAGTCTTCAATCAATAAGATTGAAATCGGAGAAAATGATTTACCTCAATCAAAAATAAGCCTGTTTGCGAGCATGTTGGACACAACTCCGGCTTATCTTATGGGTTGGACTAATGATCCTGTAGATTATGTGAAGGAGCTTAAAAAAAGAAAGATGGAAATACCTAATAATTTCTATCCTGAAATTACAAACTTCGAACGTTCAAAAAAATGGATCGAAGCATCAGAAAATAGATTTAATGATAATCTAGATAAACTGTACTACGAATCAATGTTCAAACCTGAAGATCCCACTACAGAATATCTAGAAAAGAACAATCCAGAACTACTGGATCTATATAATTCAATTCAAAAGAATGACAATTTAGTCTTATTATTTGATAAAACAAAGGACCTTAGCCCCGAGGATATGGAGCGAATTCTAACTGTCATCAAGGGAATAAGAGCCGAAAGAGGTATGGATTAGAAAAAGGTGGAAGTACTTCCACTTGACAAAAATAATGTAACAATCCCTAGTATGATAACTTGGGGAGGTACATACTTATGGGATTCGAGGATTTTTGTAGACAAAATAACATATGTGTAACTAGGTGTTGTTTACCTAAAACAACAAAGGGGCTTTGTTACTTACTGGAAGATACGTATTATGTTTTGTTAAATTGTAATTAT
The DNA here is from genome assembly GCF_029893935.1 of Breznakia sp. PFB1-19. Classification (NCBI taxonomy): domain Bacteria; kingdom Bacillati; phylum Bacillota; class Erysipelotrichia; order Erysipelotrichales; family Erysipelotrichaceae; genus Breznakia; species Breznakia sp. PFB1-19. Next base: position 5,179 of record NZ_JARXXJ010000016.1, on the reverse strand, counting down.
AGTATTGAGACAAATAAACAATCACTAAAACACGAACTAATTCACATATTGAAAAACCATTTCAATCAAGATGTGTGTTGTGAAGACGATTGTGAACAAGAGGTAGATAAGATTATGCCTTATGCAGATCAATATCTACAAGATTATGGTATCAACATTAATTTTTGATATAAAAAAACACCCAACGGCCATTGGGTGCAAGCATAGAAATTTATAGACGCTCATCTATCCTTTTTCTATGCTCTTATTTTATCACAAATAGGAGGAAATATATATGCCAGTATATCAAAATAAAACTACAAAATTGTGGTATTTTTCGCACATATTGAATGGAAAGCAAATAATTCGAAAGAATAAAACGTGGACACGCAAAAAGTATGCTCAAGAGGCTTTAGATAAATTTTTGAATGATGTAAAAGAGAACGAAGAGTGTGTTATAAACATTCGATTCAATTCAGTTGCTGATGAATATATCGAACACTTAAAACTTGTATATAGAAAATCAACTGTTCAAGGGCGAACTTATGTCATCAATAAACACATTAAGCCACAATTTAATAACATGAAGATCAGTAAAATTAAACTAAAAAATATAGAAGGTTTTCAAAAATATCTATTATCTTTGTCTAAAGCTGATGGTAAGCCATACTGCAACGCACATCTTGCAAATATTCAAGGTATTGCTTCCCGTATTTTCGAATATGCAAAAAATCATGATTACATAACAAAGAACCCATTTGCTATGGCGGTACAGGTTAAGCATAATATTGTAGAAGAAAAAAGAGATATAACTATTCTTACTTACAATGAATTTCACCAGTTCGTTGATGTTGTTGAGTCACCAGTTGAGCGAGTTGGCTATTTCATATTGTATTGGTGTGGTTTGCGATCAGGTGAACTTCTAGGATTGCATATCAAGGACTATGATGCATTGAACAAAAAATTGCATGTGAATTATAACTGGGATTATCCAAACCAAGTACTTACTCCTACTAAAACATCAGAGTGGCGTACTGTGGATGTTCCCGATGAATGTGCAAGCGAAATAGATAAATACTTGGAAGAAATACCAAACTATGAAAACTACCCTGATAATCCTTTAATTGGGTTTGTAACTAGGTATAGCAAATCTGTTTATGAGAAACATAAGAAGTTGGATATTAAGAAGTCTGGAGTTAAGCATTTTACTTTCCATGAGCTTAGACACACACACGTTTCAACCCTTATAGATGTTGGGTGGGATGCGAAAGATATTGCAGATCGTTTAGGACATTCAGTGGAGATGGTTAACAATACATACGGACATTTATTCCCTGATAGAAAGTCAAAAAACTTAGAAAAGTTAAATAAAATAAGCAAAAATCATTAACAATTCATTAACTAAAAAAAAGAAACCCTTTAAAATAAGGGTTTTTCTTTATTTGGTGCGCTCGACAGGATTCGAACCTGCGACCTCTCGAGTCGGAGTCGAGTGCGCTATCCAACTGCGCCACGAACGCTTGAGTCCGTAATTTATTATATCATATTTCTTAGATGATACATGAAAATATAATTTGTCAAAACCTTGCGATTTCTACAAATTATATTACATGGAAGAGTCAAGCAAAATTAATCGAACCTATAATACATTTTCTTAATACGAATGACTTAGAAATCAAACAATTATGTGTATTTATATGATAATTAAACACGCATTCGGTTGGAATGTACTTAATTAATTTTGATTATATCTAGCCAAAATCCCGGAACAATCTCGCAATTCCATCTTGTGGATTCTTCCGAAAGCATTTCTATAAGGTTTGTTTCTCCTGTAAAGTTGAAATAATCACAACCTATTTCAGCATACCATCCCTCTCCATAATCATATTTTGGACCTCCCATACCTACAACAGGTAACCCCTTGTTTTCTCTAACATACTCCCAAATTGTAAAGTGTGTAATCCCAATTCCTAGCTCATTAAGTTCTTCTAGAAAGTCAGATATGTTACTTGTAGGACAAATACAATCAATAAAGCCATTACCTACAGACTGCACCTTATAAGTCTTCATAATTTTACAAATCGTACCATTTAAAGTTTTCAATTCATCATAAGAAATAGAGGAATTGTTTTTTGTGTTTCTATATACTGTGTAACTGTAATTTATATCCTCATCATATCCTGTAACTCTCTGGTATTCTAATCCTCCATCAGTTCCAACTGCACCACAACTACACATTACAAAATCATGGATATGCTTGCTTTCAATAATGTCTCCACATTTATTACAAGAGATAATATTTCTATCCAATTTGTATTTATCATTCATGTTAATAACTCCTCCAATCATCCCAAACATTCATCTTGCCAAACAATCAACATAATCACAATCCCAATTTCTTCTATCCATCGCTCCACGATACCTACGAATAAAGCTATGTTCTATTTATTATAACAAAAAAAACCACATTTCTGCGGTTTCAGATATTATTCTGGCACGAGTGTAAACTTTTAGTCGAACTCTTTTCATGTACGACGTGTTTCGCTCGATCATTCAATTCTTGCTTGGCAGAAAATTTAACTAAACTTTCTCACTGCTATTTAACTTATACACTTATTATAGAGGCTCATACATTGTTAAGCAAGTGTTTTTTCAAAAAAAGACCCTTTTTTTAAAATTTACTTAAATTCTATGCGAAGCACTTTCTTCAAAGTAATATCAACAATAATCTCTTTTACATTGTTTTGAACGAAATATTTTCGATCCTTATCACTCATACCATCCCAATCTACTATGTCACTTACTTTCAAGCTCTCAATTAGTTGCATTTCATTTTTTTTACTTATCTCTAATTGACTCAAAGTATATGCATATGTTTTAGCATCAAGCCTACCCTCTATATAATCGACGTAGGCTATTTCAATACTCTTGTTTAATTCTTTAACTCTTGCGATATGTTTCCTTTCTTTTTTTGAATAGTCTTTTTTAATGTTATTAGTGATTAATCGATATAAGACCTCATCTATGATAGCTTGTTGATTTATTCTTTGGTTTCTACATTGTTCACACACATAATAGTAATATCTACGATTTGGTTTTTTTGTACTTTTACTTAATAGTGTGTGGCCAGATTGACATTTCAGCAAATATCCAAAGTAATACTTTTCATTATCTTTACTACACAATACTTTTTTTATTGAATTGTTTGCTTTTAAATATATTGTCTTATCGATAATAGGTGGGACTATATTCATATACTTTTCGTTTTTGAAATAGAATTCACCATAGTAAATCTTATTCTGAATAAGAACTTTCACTGCATCAGAATTTATATATTTCTTTCCCTTTGATTCTAAATATCTTTGGATCTCACTTAAGTTATGATTATTACAAGCCATTTGAAACGCTTCTTTGACTAACTTTGCTTCTTCAGGATTTATTATCAGTTTATTTCCTTTTTCACGTATATATCCAAATGGTGGTTTACCACCACGTGGAAATAAGCCTTGTTTGGCCATTTGAATCATCCCGTCATTTGTTCTTTCTGATATCGTTTCTCGTTCCCATTGAGCTATAATTGCTAACATTCCAACCATCATGCGTCCATTTACAGAACTTACATCCAGTTGATCCATAACAGCAATAAGATTACAGTTACACTTATTCAACAAGTCTATTATTCTGTATACATCGATAACACTTCTAGAAAGTCTATCTAACTTATATATTATGACAACATCAATTCTACCCTTTTCAACTTCAGAAAGTAATTCCTGAAGCTTCTTTCTTTTCATATTTTTAGCACTAATCCCCTCATCAACATAATACTTTATACTTTCCAATTCATAATCGAAAAGCGATAAATACGCATTGATTTTACTCATTTGTACATCGATGCCAAAACCTAGTTCTGCTTGTTCCTGTGTTGACACTCTAATGTATACCCCAACTTTGAAGTTCTTCTTTTTTAAATCTGTCATTCTTCCTCCTAAACAGTGAAAAAAGTATGAACCCCATTCTATTGTACAACGAGTCTCAAACGTAAAAAAAGAATCCTCAGTCAGAAGATCCCTTTTGTATCTTATATAATCCAAATATAAGTTAAGTTAAATAGCAATGTATGTATCGAATTCTATAAACAATACATTCATAGATATCCAACACAAAACAAGAATTATATAAGACACCTTTAATATACCATAATGTAAAACAAAATCAAGCACTTACGATAATTTTACATTTTTGTTTGGATGAACTTGCTCGATCCGTTCTATGCAGGTGTCATAATACTTCTTGTTCCATTCTACACCAATATATGATCTATTCAATTTCTTAGCAGCTACTACAGTTGTTCCTGATCCTAGAAAACAATCTAGTACAAGATCATTCTCTTTGCTGGAGTTTTGAATAAGTGTTTCAATGATATGTAATGGTTTAATTGTAGGATGATCATACATGCGTTTATCTTTAACATTAGTCGGTGTTAACCAGTATGTTTTTCCACTTTGATAAGTTGTCTGCAGTGTAATTCCTTTTCTAAAGTATAGACAAAATTCTTTGTCATTCATATAGTTTCTACCATGTGTAGGGATTGGGTTTGTTTTAATCCAAACAAGTATATCGAATGAGCATTTGTGTATACCAACAAAGAATTTAAGATAATCATAAATTTGAGCCTTATTGCACCAAATATATATATTAACTTTTTTCATAATTCGCATGAATTCATCGAGTATTTCTAGATCCATTCCTTCATCAAGTTTTAATGTATTTAGCTCTTCGGATTGTTTATGTTTTTGCTTACTGATGTAACCTTTTGTTCCACTTCCTTTTGATAGCTTGTATGGTGGATCAATAACAACAAGATCTACACTGTTACTATCAATTTTCTTTATGAATGAGTATGCATCAGCATTGTAAATTGTATTTTTTTTAATTCCTTCAATCACATCCTTTCTATCTTCAGCTAGCTTATGATTTTAGTATAGCAGTAAATCATTTGCTTTCTAGTCTTGACATTGAGAACTTGAAATCTGTGCACTTACAGGTTAGAACATATATCAAAATAACTGGATTAGATTAAAGAAAAAAAAGGAAAGAATTAATTAATGTCATTAAGTTAAGAATCCATTAACCAAGCAAAATTCATCGATGAAGTGAATTTTGCTTGGTTTTTTGTTATCTTCAGAAAGTTGTGATA
>NZ_JARXXJ010000015.1:0-60516 GCF_029893935.1 Breznakia sp. PFB1-19 | reverse complement strand
ATCAAAACAAAGTAAAAGCCTGATTACTAATGTGTAACCAAGCTATATAGAATTCTTTATTTATTTCGCCTGTCTACTTGACAGGGGGTACATCAAAAGAGTGCATATCCAGTATGGTATACACCAAAAAACATTGACATACGATTTAACGTTTAATAAGATATAGTTAATAAGTTTATATATTGGGAAATATAAAATATAGGGGGTTATAAAAAATACAGGAAATTATCGTAGTATTAAGTTTTTATCATGTTTTAATAGCTAAGTAATACGAATGTTTTTTAGTAAGCACATATTTTTATGTGTTTTTTTGTGCAATTTCTCAATAAAAGAAGAATATATTGATTTAAATGAAGGAGAGTATATGGATATTTTGAATAAAGTAATATTTAAAGTGAAGAACAAAAAAGTTAGAGTTAAGCACATCATCTTTATCTTATTGGTAATCATACTTTTATTAATGCTTTGTAAATGTGAGAAAGATGCCACAGACAAGAAGAAGAAAAAAGAAGAGGCAATTAAGGATGTTTGTACAGTTACGAATGGAAATTTAAACACACTTGATGTTCTACTTGCACGTACTGATTTATGTAGCGATAAGTGGTTTCAAGACTTAAGTGATTATGTTGATAGGCTTCGTGATCAAAATAGTATTTTAAAAGATAAGGAAAGTAGTAAAGATAAAAAAATATATGCTCTTCAACAAGACATAATAAGTGTATTAGAGGAATTAGAAAATAAGCAAGATATTCAGACCGTTGATAAATTAGAAAAAAAAGTAAATGAATATAAGAAGTATTATGATGATAATTGCAAAAATGGGGATAAATAAAATGAAAAAAGTGATAATTAAAAAATTAAAAACACATAAAAATAAGTTAAAAGCAAGCTTCTTAGCAGGATTAATGATTTTTCAAGCATTGTCTATGACAATTAATGTTGTAGCAAATGAAATGGGAAAAGTGAAACTTTCAGATCAATACGGAGAGTATTTTAATAGAGAAATCCAACCCAAAATTCTAAATAAGGGAATAGAAGATGCTAGTTCAAGAAATACAATAACAAAGAAACCAATTATTTATAACGATAATATGAATAGTGTAGATGGTAATGAAGTTGAAACTGAGCGTACAGAAAATTCAAAGACATTTATTCAAAATGATGGAACATTTTTAAAAGAGATATATTTTGAGCCAGTTCATAAAAAGGAAGAAAATGGATTTGTTGAAATTGATAATACACTTGAAAATGTAAGTTTAATGAGAAGTAATCCAGTATATGAAAATAAAAATGGATTGTATGATTTTAGAGTTTTTGGAAATACTATGCAGATCAATGGGGAAGATAACTATATCTTAAAATTCATTAATGCAGATGCAAACCTAGACACATACGCAACCGAAGAAAACGTAATTTTATATTCTGAAGCATATAAAAACATAGATATGGAATATAGATTAGGTGGTGATAAGGTTAGTACGAATTTTATAATAAATGGAAAAACAGACGTTAGTAAAATTAACTTTAAATTAGAACACTCTAATCTAGAGTTTAAAGAATATGTGGATTATTTAGATTTTGTAGATCAAAACGGGAAAAGTATATTCAAGTACGTTAAACCCACAATGAATGATGGGAATGGAAAACAGGCAAACGTAATTTTTTCGTATGTGAAGAATAAAGACTATTTAGATATTCAACTTGAACTAGATTCATCATGGTTAGAGAATAGTGAGAGAGTGTTCCCAGTACAGGTTCAAGCAAAGGCTGCGTATGATCCAGTAGTTGTCGATATGGACTCATCTTATATTCGTTCTGCACAGCCTACAGTTACGAGTCGCTATCATGATTTATTTGTGGGGTTTGATGATGGATCATTGAATACTTTTGAATATTTAGGAGAAACAAGATCATATTTACATGTTGGAAATCTAGGGTTAGGTAATGATAAGGTTATTCTTGATGCAAAGCTAAGTTTGTACAAGAAAATTCAAATTGAAGATCAATGGAATCAAATTGCAGTAGGTAAAACAGCAGGATACGTAGATCCAGCAACAGTTAATTGGGGAAATAAACCATCTTCAATAGTAAATATGAATATCACGAATGTACGAGTTGATCCAGGATGGCAAGAGTTTGATATAAAAAGTTATATAGAAGATATTTATGTAGGGAAAAATAATACACTTGAACTAAAAGCCACGAATTCGAATTCAAATACACTGGCAAATGTATTCTATTCAGAAAGTGGAATTGGTCTTCCTAAAGTAACAATTAAATATAAGGATGCATTTGACGTAAGACCAGATTTAAATATAAATACATTTCATGAATATATGCGGATATATTCAATACAGAATGATAAATTTTATGGATTTAGTTTTGATGGAATAGCAAAGCCAGATAGTAAAGTGATTTTCAGTTTAGTCAAAAAAGATAAAAATGAGGTATTGCTTCAAGAGAGTACAACATCAAATAAGTATTTTGTTGATCCAATATTTATAACTAATTACATATCAGGAACACAAATTCAAGAGAAGAAGGATGGAAATTTTACAACAAATTATATTCTAGAGAATAAAATTCCAGAATTTGATGTTCCTTATGAGTACAAAGTGACAGTAAAAAAAGGAACCGAAGAAAGTACTCTTGAATATAGAACTGATGCCTTTGTGAAATATAAGGTAAAACTAGGAGATACATTACAAACGATATCCACGTACTATGGAGTAAAAATTGAAGATATTAAAAAGGATAATAACATTACAGTTGATATAATTAAAGAGAATGACATTCTCTTGGTTCGAATGAAGAAGAATAATCCAAAAGTAAGCAAAGAAACTTATACTCCACCAGAGAGAATAGCTGAATACAAGGCAAAATATGTAAATAGAGGACCAAGATGTGTTGGAACTTGTGATATTATTGATCCAGTTAATGCAACAACAGGTAATTATTTCAATGTGACGACAGATTTTACGCTAATCGATTTTGAAGATATAAAATTTAATAGGTATTATAATTCTACAGGACCGCAAATATCAAACATGTTTGGTAATGGGTTTACGTCAATATTTGAAAGTTATGTAAGTTATGATAAAGACGGAAATATGCATTATTTTTATGGCGATGGCAAAATCTATGAGTTTAAAAAGAATGGGGAGAATTATGAAGCGAGAAAGCAAGATCATTTTGAAATAAGAAAAGATAATAATCACATTGTAATAAAAGACTTAGATACTAACTATATATATACGTTTAACAAGTATGGAAGCTTAGATATAATAACTACTGATTTAGGAAAAGAAATAAAAGTAAATTATGATGATTATGGATATATAGTTAAAGTAGATATAGGTGCAAAAGAAATAAAATTTAACTACAATGATAAAAATTTAGTTAAAGAAGTAGTTTTACCAAATGGAGCAACAACTGCATATTTCTATGATAAAAATAGAAATTTGGTTGAATTTAAAGATGTAAATGGAAATAGTATAAAATACAACTACAATGAAGATAATTATCTTACGTATGCAGTAGATAAAAATGGTTATAAGACAGCTTTAAATACATATGATTCTGACGGGAGAGTTATAAAACAAAGTGATGCAAATGGAAATATTACTACGCTGTCATACAATGCAAATTCTTCTGTTGTAATAAACGCTGATGGCACAAGACAAGAATTTATATTTGACAATTCATATAGAATTACTGAAATGAAGAATGATGACACAAGCACCTATAAGTATGTATATGATAATTATGGAAATATATCTAAAGAAATAGATAGAGAAGGAAATGAAACGACATATATATATGATAAAGAAAATTTACTTAAAGTTGATTATCCTGATAAAACGTTTGAGGAGTATAGATATAATACGAATAATCAAATAGTTTATTCGAGACATCGGGATGGTAGCGTAGAAAATAGAATATATAATGGACTTGATGAAATATCCAATATAGATGCAAATGGAAATGCGATGTATTTTGAATACGATAACGAACATAGACTAATTAAGGAAACAAATATCTATGGAGCAAGTAAATCATATGAATATACAGAAAACCAAATAACTACAGTTAAACATAGTAACGGATTAATAGAGAATTTTGAATATGATGCGAATGGAAATACACTTAAAGAAAGTGATAATCAGGGTAAAGTAACAACATATGTGTATAATCTAAATGGAGAAATGATTCAAAAGAACTATCCGGATGGCAGCGATGAGAAATGGACGTATGATGGAAATGGAAACATCGTTGAATATCAAGATAGATTAGGTGGAGTTACTACGAATGTGTATGATAAGAACAACAATTTAATAAGTTCGACAAAGGGTTTAATGACGAACTCATACGAGTATGATGTATTTAATAACTGTATTAGCGAAACTGATATTAAAGGAAACACAATTCGTTCAACATACAACACTTACAATAAAAAAGAAACTGAAACAGACATTTATGGAAATAAAACTACATTTTTATATGATGAACAGGGACAATTAATAAAAACAATTGATCCTTTTGGTAATGAAGAAATTCAAGAATATAAATATGAAAATCTTGTTAAATCAATATCAAAAGAAGGAATTACTACTTTATATAAGTACGATGAGTTAAATAGAGAAGTTGAAAAAACAAATCATAATGGATTTAAGGAAACTAAAATTTATGATGGTGATAAATTGTTATCAACTGTAGATGAATATGGAAAGACTATAGAAAATAAATATGATTCGTTCGGACGGATAATAGAAAGAAAAACTATATATCTAGATGGAATGATTACAATTACTAAAATCACTTATGATGAATATAATAATATTATTAGTGAGAACGTTGATGGAGCAGTAACTTCTTATGAGTATGATGTATACAACCGTAAAATTAAAACGGTTGATCCGTTGCAAAACACAACTACTTTTATGTATGACTTTAATGATAATATCATAGAAGAAACTGATCCGTTGGGAAATAAGAAAATAACAAAATATAATGCAAATGCAGATGTAATAAGTGAGACAGATAAGAATGGCAATATAACTACGAAGCAATATGATACAAATGGGTTTTTAATAAATGAAACAGATGCAATGGGATTTACTTATTCATATATATATAATAATAAAGGACAAATTGTTGAAGAAATTGATCCGTATAATGTTCATACTGTATATGTTTATGATACTTATGGTAATCAAATAGAATCAAAAATTGATGGTAGTACAATCGAGAAGAAATTATTTGATGCTTACGGAAGAGAAATCGAAGTAGAGAATCAAGAAAATCATATGTCTAGTAAATATGATTCTTTTGGTCGTGTAACAAATACCATAAACCATGTTACAGGTTTAGAAACTGTAAAAAAATATGATGAATATGGAAACATTGTAGAGGAAAGTGATAGTGAAGGTTTAAAAACGATATATACATATGATACTCACCAAAGGAATATTGAAACACAAGATGCATATGGCAGAAAACAAACACAAGTTTATGGTGTTAGAGGAAATGTTATAGAAAAGTATAATTATGATGGTACATGTGAAAAAATGGAGTATGATGTTAAAGGAAATGTGATCAGAAAAATTGATGTTAATGGTCAAACTACAACGTCTAAATATAATGTTTCAGATGAATTAATTAGTGAGAAAATTGGAGAAAAAGAAACTCAATTTGAATATAATGCACTCGGAAAAAATACGAAAATTATTCATATAAATAACAACTCTTTTGAAAGCAAAGTATATGATGCAAATGGAAATCTAATTGAAGAGATAGATGCGCTTGGTAATCAAAGTAAAAAGGAGTACAATAAAAACAATTTAGTAATCACAGAAATAGATGCACGAGGGAATAAAATTTGTAAAGAGTATGATGCATTCGGTAATTTGATAAAAGAAGTAAATCCTTTAGGTGGTAGTAAGCAAAACCAATATAATAAATTTGGACAATTGGAAAAAGAGATAGATGAAAGAGGATTCGTAATTACATATTTATATGATGAAAACCATAAACTAGTTGAAACTATTGATCAAAAAGGAAACTCGATTAAGGCAACGTATAATGAGGTAGGTCAACTCGTTAGTGAAGAAAATGCAAACGGAGGAATCACAGAATACTCATATGATGCATATAATAGGATTGTTGAAGTAATAGAACCAAATGGGAAAATTATAAGTATCACATATGATGCGATAGGAAATGCAACTCAGGAAAAAGATGGTGAAAAAATAACAACAAATATTTATGATTCATATGGTCGTCTTATTCAAAAGGAAGTAAATGGAGTTATTCAAGAAAAAAACAAATATAATAAATATAATCAAATAATAGAAAAAGAAGATGCAAATGGAAATGTAAGTGAATTTACATATGACTTGAATGGAAATGTCGTATATCAAAATGAAAAAGGATATATTATTGAAAACAAATATGATGTTTATAACAATTTAATATCAAAAATAGAAAACAAAAAATATGTTGAACTATATACATATGATAGTAAAGGGCAGTTAATTGCAACTTCGATAAACAATAAGAAATCAATTGAAAAGACATACGATGCAAATGGAAATGAAATAAAAGTTGTAGAATCAGGTTTAACTAAAGAATTTACGTACGATGTATTAAATCGCCCAATTGAGATGAAAGTGCCTTCAGGAGATGGAAGCGAAATGATCGTTTTTCAAAAAATAACATATGATGAATCTGGAAATGTTATTGAGGAAATGGACGCTTTAGGTAATAAAATTTTGAGAACATATGATGCAAAGAATAATATAATATCAGAAACAAATGCAAATGGAATAACTAATACTTTTGAGTATGATGCACTTAATAATTTAACTAAGGCACAAAATGCCAATGGTAGATATGTAAGTTATACATATAATTCAGGAAATGATATGATTATTAAACTAGTAAATTCAAAGTATGCAACATATGAATACGATGAACAACATAACTTGATTGTCGAGAATAACGAGTACGGATATACAAGTAAGTACGAATATGATTTTTTTGGAAATAAAACAAGTTATATTAATCCTAATGGAGTAGAGATTAAATTTGAATATGATAAACTTAATAATAAAATTAAAGAAAATGATTCAATATTTACATATGATAAGCGCGGGAATCTTAAAACAGCTTCAAATAAAGAGGGAAAAATTACATATACATACAACGATTTTGACCAAATTACATCAGTAGTAGATACAGAAGGTAAAAAAGTTACATATGTATACAATGAAGACAAACTACTAACAAGTGAGATATACGAAGGAATAAATATAACATATACTTATAATGAAAATAGGCAATTATTTGAGGTGAAAAAGAATGATATTATTATTGCCACATACGCATATAATAGTAGAGGTGAAAACACAGCGTTAGTTCAAGGAAATGTTGAAACAAAAACAGAATATGACAATGATGGTAGTGTAATAAGAAAAACGTCCATAAAGGATGGAAAGACAATTCAAGATACTTCATATGTTTATGACTCGAACGGTAACTTGATAGAAGAAACAATTAACGGAAAGAAAAATACGTATGAATATAATAAATATGATGAACTTTTGAAAAGTAAAAAGTATATTGATAATGAATATATTACAACAACATATGCGTATGATTTATATGGAAATAAAACGATTGCTTCATCAAATGGAGAGAACTACCAATATAATTATAATGATAAAAATCAGGTAGAGAGTATTGTAACACCAAAAGGAACAGTTAAGTATAACTATGATAAAAATGGAAATGTTAGCGAAAAGATTAATGAAGATAAATCTGTTGATAAATATGTGTTTGACGATAATAATAAACTAGTACAATTAACAAAAGGACAATATCAATATGATTATTTTTATGATGCACAACAAAATAGAATAGCTCAAATTAAAACAGATTTAAAAGATTATCATTTTGATGTTTGGTATGATTATAATGTTGAATTTGAAGTAACAAGTACTGAGCAATTAGCAAATGGATTTGATGAGTTACGAAAACAAATAGAAAGCAAAGAAAAGAATGGTGGAATATGTAGTTATATTGATAGTTCAAGTTATGATGTAACATATTATAAAGAACCAGAAGTGACTAATTATATGCTAGAAAGAAACTCGGATTATGCTCAAGTATTAAGTATAAATGGAAAAACCAATGTATTTGGTATTTCATTATTGGAAAGTGACAATGAAATTCAAGTAAAAGGATTGAATGATAGCATTGTTGCAAAGGTAGGAAATGATAAAATTACTAAAATTACATATAATGATTTTGGTAAGACAAATAGTCAAATTGTAGGACATGGATATAATAGTGAAATGATGGATGATACTGGCCTTATTTATTTAAGAGCAAGATATTATGATCCAGAAGTTGCACAATTTATTCAAATTGACAATAATTACAGCGGAGAAAAGGAAACGGTGAATACCCAAAACCGTTACGCATATACGTTAAACAATCCATATAAATATGTAGATAAAGATGGTAATCGATCAATTAAAATAGGAGAAGGTACAGGTGCAGTAGAAAAACTATTAAAATCATCATGGCTACAAAAATCTTTAAAGGAATTTACAAAAATAGTAAAAGCATTATTACCATCGCCATCAGTTTCAATAGCAATAAATGCATGGAAAAACGCTAATATTGTTAAAGGAAATAAAACAAGTAATAAAAATAGTGGTAAAAACACAAATAATATTGGTTTAAACAAAAGTCAATCAGGATTTGACAAGGTAGATAAGAAAACTTTAAAAAGAAGAATTATAGAGGTAAAATGTCCAGAGATTGTATCCAGTATTAAAAATGTCGTGTCAGCAGCGTTTGTAGTTACTCATAAAATATTGGATTTGAATTTTAATTTAGGCATTATTAGTATAACTATAGAGAAATTTGTGAAAACAAAAATTGAACTTAGTCAAGATAATGCAAAAAAACTTGCAGGTGTAGGAATTACAACATCAACAGAGTTTAACTTAAGACATGATCTAAATATTGTTACAGCCCTTAGTGAGCTAACAAGTATGGGAATGAGTTATTATAGTGGTGATTGGGGAGACAAGCATTTCAATCTCTCAGCAACTGTATGTAAAACAACATATGCTGTTGAGGCAGTAATTCAAACACTTAATCCATTTGCAGATAACTATCTAGGATTTTCAGTAGAAACTGAAATAAACGAGTATGTGTCTATCGAAGATACGTTGTCAGTTAGCTCGAATCCGTTAGCACTTGCATTACTTACTTTAGCTGTAGTAGTCACATTACCTGCTTCAGCACCAGCATTTGCAGTAGCGGCAAGTAGTGCATTAACTATACTACAAACATTAACAGAGTCGATCCCTCAACTCGGATCAGCAGTTTAATAAATATAGTAACGACATTCTCGAATTACGTGTTAAGTATTACATGAGGATAATAGAAGAAGGATGAGAAAATGAATAAAAGAATGACAATAGTATTAATAATAAGTATGGTTGTGATAGGTTGCACGAAATCACTAACAACACTAGAACAAATAGAAGATCAAATATCTAATTTGTGTGAAGATAGATTTTGTAATTTTGATAATTTTGTTGAGATTAGTGATATTAAGGGGGTAGGCATATACACGCTAGCAAAAGTGAATTTTGAAAATAGAGATGGTTTAGTATATGGATGGCATGATGAACTAACTAGAGAAGATGATTTTGATGTGTATTCTGCTGGATTGATTAGAAATGAAGACTATCACGTTTTCGAAAACTTGGATGAGAGCTATGGTCGTGGTCATAATTATTATATTTGCATGACACTCTTGCCAGTGAATAGTATTGAGTATAATGGAAAGAAAATTGACCTTAAAACAACAAAGTTTGATTTGAATGGAGAGACAAAAACTGTAACGACGTTTGTGATAGAACTAGATAGTGAAGAATTATTGAATAAAAACTTATTGGATTTAGTGCAAGGTGAAGAAGGATGAAAGATAACATAGGTAGAATACTATTTGCGCAAATTGTTGCGATGTGTGGAGCATTTATTGCGGTTTATGTGTTTCACACATTCTATAAAGACAGTATAAATGTAAGTCAATTTGAAACGTTTTGTATTCTTGCCTTATTCGTTAGCAGTTTCGTAATGGCTATTTTCATATTGGAATATGTTGATAGAATTAAAGGGAGAGTTTTTTCAATTATTCTAGCAGTCTGTATGATGTTTGTGATATTTGGATTGTTTGTAGTATCTGTACCTATGTTATTCGTCGAAATATTGTTATTTATAAATTTCATTTCTAAATTAAACATGAATTCAGTTTTAAATAGAGATGAACAAAAGCGAATTGATCAAGACAGAATTGATAAAATCAAGGCATTTTTATTAAGTAAGAGAAGATTATACATATATAAAATTTTGATTGTGATAATTGATACTTCGGTTATATTTGGACTTTCAAATATTATTGAAAATAAAGTAGTAATTGTCATAGCTTCAGTAATATTGGTGGTTTTGTCATTTTGTATGTATGTAATTATTGTTCAAGCAAAAAACAGAAACAAAAATGCTGAGTTATTTGATGATATTTTAACAGAGGAATGTGATGCAAAAGCATATTGTGTTATTTATCGTGCAATTGAAAGAAATTGCAAATCGATTGATGTTATGTTTGGTTATATGCGTGGTCTTCGATGGGGTGGCTATGTAATAGAATTCGATAGAATGTTGAATGCATATAGGGTAAACAGAAAAACGTATGAATATAAAATAATGATTTATTATAGAAACGCACTTGATAATGACGTGAATGATAATTTATACAAAGAGCTAATTTCACTTTATGATAGTTACATTAAACGCAGTAAGAATGATAGAGCGTGGATATATAGTAAAAAGATATTCATGATACAACATGAAGTTATTAAAGAAAAATACACAGAAGCACTAGAAAACATTCATGAATTACATGAATATGAAGAGACTTTACCAAAGATTTCATTAATTAATCAGAAAAGTTTAGAAAGTGAGTGCTTATTTCATTTAGGTAAATATGAGGAGTGCATGAACTTACTTGATTGGATTATTGAACATGGTAATACATTGGTGGTGGTACGTAATGCGCAAGATCGTAAACAAAGGATTCATGAAAAACTAGCCATTGAAGTATAAAATGGATAGATAAAGTGATATTTACAACATCCTGGTTACATCAATTGACATAATGTCTATCCAATACTAAGATAACACCAACCAAAGCAGTAAAAGTTATAAACAAAGAGTTTATAGGTTTATAAATTTACAGCTAAAGGAGGGCGTTTATGAAAGTAACTATTGATATGTACAGTGACTATGCATGTCCATTTTGTTATCTGGGAAAAGAGAATTTAAAAGCAGCAATTAATGCGTTACATCTACAAGATGATGTTGATATTCGTTACCATAGTTTTCAGTTAGATCCAAATATTGATCAATCACACCCAATTGATTTAGAACACTTTGCGAAGATGAAAGGAATTTCATTGCAGCAATTACTTGAATCACAAAAAGAATTAGGTGAAAGACTACAAGAAAAAGGATTGACGATGCATTATGATAAGCTGATTGTCGCAAATAGTTTTGATGCACATCGTTTAGTAAAATTTGCAACAACACAAAACAAAGCTACAGAATTACAAGATCGTTTATTAAAAGCAAGTCTTGAACAAGGTTTAGATATTGCAGACTATAATGTATTAACTACACTTGCTGTAGAAATAGGTTTGGATAAAGATGCAGTAAAAGCTGTACTAAATTCTGGTGATTATGCATATTCAGTCATTCAAGATTTAGATAGTGCACGCGAACAAAATATATCGGGTGTTCCATTTTTTGTGATCAACAATCGCTATCCAATTTATGGTGCACAACCAGAATATCGTTTTGAGGATACATTACGTCGTGCATTACTTGAAATGGATGATGCACCAATTAAAAAAGAAAAGAAACCAGAAGTCTGTGAAGGCGATTGTTGTTTGTTTGAATAGGTGATGTAAAGGCATCACTTTTTCGTGTGACGGGCAGTCATATATATAGTCCTCAAACTGCAATGGGAATTGGCAAAAGTTGATGCTAGTATAAAAATAGGACCACTGAAACAGAGATTTTCCGACATTTGGTATAATGTAAGTAGATGGACGTACAGATAACTAGAGGAGGTGTTATCAATGTCAAAAGGCAAACAATACACTAAACAATTTAAGCTAGATGCAGTTCAATATCATCTTAATCATCCAGAAATATCCATCAAGCAATGTGCCAATAACTTGAATATTGGATATAGTACATTAGGTAAATGGATTCAAGAGTTCAAAAATGGTGGTGATATTAATGTTCGTGGTAGTGGTAATTATGCAAGTGATGAAGCGAAAGAAAATGCAAGACTACGAAAAGAGTTGAAGGACACAAAAGATGCTTTAGAAATCTTAAAAAAAGCAATGAGCATACTGGTCGATTAACTGAGAGAAAATATGTTGCAACGAAAAAATCTAAAGAAGAAGACGCATCGATCTCTGTTAACAGTGTGCTAAGAATACTCGGTGTGTCAAAATCAGGATATTATGCTTGGTTAAATAGAAAACCAAGTGAAAGCCATAAACGGTGTGAAAAATTAAAAGAAGAAATATTAGATATCTATGAAGCCTCACATCATATATATGGATCACCTAAAATAACTGTATGTTTAAGCGAAAAAGGATATTCTGTATCTCAGAAAACAGTATTTAAATTAATGAAAAAGATGGGACTAAAGCCTCATTATATAAAGCCGTGGGTTCGTACAACAACAAATTGTGATTTTTCAACAAAGCTACAAAACGTACTGGAAAGAGACTTCAACCCAACCGAACCAAATGCTGTTTGGTGCACTGATATTACTTATATTCCAACTAGTGAAGGATTTGTATATCTAACAAGCATTATGGACTTATACTCAAGAAAAATCATTGCATGGACATTAAGTGAATCAATGGAGTCGGAAATTGTTCTACAATGTTTAAGACAAGCGATTGAAGAAAATCAAACAAGCAAACCAAGGGTGATTCACAGTGATAGAGGGATACAATTTGTATGCAAACTATATCAAGAAATATGTGGAAATATGACACGCAGTTATTCAAGGAAAGGAAACCCATGGGATAACGCATGCATTGAGGCTTTTCACTCATTGATAAAACGCGAATGGTTGGACCGTATTAAAATCAGAAATTACAATCATGCATATACACTTGTGTTTGAATATATCGAAACATTCTACAACACTGTAAGGATACACTCAAGCTTAGATTACCTTTCACCAAACGAATACATTAAAAAGTTTTACACACATTCTAATTAGACTAACTACATTTAACTTGTCCATTTTCTTGACATAGTACCATAGACCAAATAGAGATGTCGAACTAGCATTGAAAAAGATTCTATCAAGAATAGAATATGGATATGTCTATATTTATGATTTTGACATCAAAGGATACTTTGATAACATCCCACATAAGAAACTTATGAAAGTGTTGAATAAGTATGTGAGTGATGGAACTGTGCTAGATATGATATGGAAATGGTTAAAAGCTGGATACATGGAAGATGGAGTACGTTTCAATCAAACTAAAGGCACACAACAAGGAGGAGTAATTTCACCTCTACTAGCAAACATTTATTTAAATGAACTTGACTGGGAATTAGACAAAGCGAATCACGAGTTCGTTAGGTATGCGGATGATGCATTAATTATGTGCAAAACACCTGAAGAACTAGAAAAAGCGAAAGCGTTAGTCAAAAGAGTGCTTGATGAACTTGGGCTAGAGATTGCCGAAGACAAAACAAAAGATGTTGATTTCCACAATGATGATTTTGAATTCCTAGGGTTTAAGTTTGAACATCTTAGAATAAGTAAGAAAGGTGACGAGTATTACATAATCAAAATCAGTGAGAGTGGAATTAAGAAATTCAAGAGTGATATAAAATCTAAATCGAAGAAGAGTTGGACGTTTTCATTTGAGAAATGGAAAGAGATACTCAATCCAGTAATAAGAGGAAAATTCAACTACTATCTTAAAGCGATGAAAGCGAAGCAAGCAGTTGAGGAAGTACTTGAAAGTCGAGGGTTGAAATGCAAATGTATCGTATCTCACAATGAATATAAAACATTAGATGGGTATGTTAGACAACGACTTAGAGTAGCATTCTCATGTAGAGGAAAGAAAAATGGATGTCGAAGAGATGGAAAATTACTTACTGTCAAATATGACAATTTATTCTTTCTCAAAGAGATGGGACTAGTAAGTGGACATTATATGTTCAACTTACACAACAATAACGGAATAACAATTGAAGAATACTGTATGAAAACAAAAAGAAAGAATCAGAAGCGAACTAAAAGTAGCGACCGATTCTTTAGATATGCACTAGCAAAATAACTGTCATTACAACATAAACTGTCGAAACATGTTGGAAAGCCGTATACGTTAGTAGCGTACGTACGGTTTGATAAGGGGCGATTGAAGTAATTCAGTCGCCTACTTTTTTTTGAAAAAGTTGTATTCCAATAGAATTTAGACACACATATTGATATACTAAACCTAGAACTAGGAGGATGATAGGATGGCAATTCAAGAAGGAAAAGTCGTAATTATCGGAGCAGGTATGGTTGGTAGTCAAACCCTTTCTGCAGTATTAAGAGAAGCAGTTGTAAATGAAATCGTACTTATTGATATGAATAAAGAAAAAGCACAAGGAGAAGTACTTGATGCATCACATACAACAGCGTTTGCATATAGCAGTAATGTGAACATTCATACAGGAGATTATAGTGAATGTAAAGATGCACATATTATTGTGATGTCAGCTGGTCCAAGTATTACTAAAGGAAATACGATGGATCGTAGTTTATTGTTAAATAAGAATATTGCAGTAATGCATGATGTAATGACGAACATCACAAAATATACAAAAGAAGCAATTATCATTGTGATCAGTAATCCACTTGATGCATTAGTTTACTATGGGCAACATGCATTTGATTATCCACGTCATAAAATGATTGGGACAGGTACGTTATTAGATACAGCACGTCTACGTAAGATTATAGGTGAAACCTGTGGTGTAGATAGCAAGAATGTACATGGATATGTACTAGGAGAACACGGAGAAAGTGCATTTGTTACTTGGAGTGATGTGAATATTGCAGGTATCCCATTTGAAGATTTAAATACAACCTTCCAAACAAAACTCGTAAAAGAAGAAATCTATAATGAAATGCGTTCCGTTGGATTTGATATATTACAATTAAAAGGATATACAAATGTTGGAGTTGCAGCTGCATGCGCAAGAATTATTAAATGCATTGTATTAAATGAGAAAAGTGTATTACCAATTTCCAATGTGCCCGATGGTGAATATGGATTACATGATGTTGCCTTAAGTTTGCCTTGCATTGTAGGTAGTCAAGGAATTGAACGGATTCTAGAAATTCCATTAACAATTGCAGAACGTGCTTGCCTAGAGCGTTCAACAGCAAAACTAAAAGAAGAAAACTCAAAAATTGAAGCATAAGTTTGGCATGTTCCTTTATAAGGAATGTGCTTTTTTCTTTATACGTATATGTCAAAAAATGGTATGATATCAAAAGGTGTGTGATGTAGAATAGGAGGACTCTATGTTTTCAAGAATCTTAGTAAAAGAAAAAGCAAAAGTACAAAAAAGAAGTAATACGAAATTCATGCTTGTCGATTTATGTTTTTGCTGGATTTTACTGTTTGCACTTTTTATAGCAATTTGTCTTCTAACAGAACCAGAAGTTATAAACGTAACACTAACCATAAGTATTGTTGCTATTTTTATTATTATGATTTCATGCTTTGTTGCAAAAATAATTAATAAAACTGTAAAGTATGCAAAAGATGAAGATGCATTTTTATTGTCTATTGATGCATTGACATCATTTACGTTTACTATGAAATACACAGTTGCTTGTTGCATCATTGGACTTGGATTATTGTTATTTATATTTCCAGGAGTGTATCTAGCATATCGCCTAATGTTTGTAAAACAAATTGCGGTTGATAAACCAAAACTAGGAATAGTAGATACGATAAAATATTCTTTCGAACTGACAAAAGGAATTGAATTTGATTTATTTATCTTGGATCTTTCATTTGCTTGGCGTTACATAATAATCATTTGTACATTTGGTGTAGCTATGATTTTACTAGCTCCATATATCTTAGTAACAAAAGCAGTACTATATGATCAATTGTCAAAAGAACCACTGTGTTAGTGGTTCTTTACTGCCTTTGTAGCATATGCCTTCTGTATGATTTATGGTATGATATACATCGTGTGTGGGTTAAGTAATGAAAGAGAGGGAACGAATGTTTATTAGAAAAGAGTTAAAAGAAAAGGCAAAAAAGCGACTAAAAGGAAACTTAGCGAATATTATCGCATTACAGTTTTTCTCTATTGTCGCTTTTTTAGGTATGTATGTTTTTGCTTTTGGTATGATTGCAAGTAGAAATCGCCAACAAGGAATCACTATTTTACTGAGTATGGGATTTATCCTATTTCTACTGTATCTATCTGTGGTTATTATGAATATGTACGTCAAGTATGCAAAAGAAGAAGTATATACATTTTCTGATACAAAATTAAAGACGGTGTGTATGTATGCCTTGAAAAATCTAGTGGTAGGATTACTTGTATGCATTGGAACGATTGCATTTTTAATACCTGGAGTGTATCTGCTATATCGCTATACATTTGTTAGACAAATCGCTGTAGATCAACCAAACTTAGGGATTATTAAAACTCTTCGATATTCAGCAGAACTGACAAAGGGAATCAAACTAGATATCTTTGCACTAAACTTGTCATTTTACTTTTGGCAACTACTATGTGTAGTTACTTGTGGTTTAGCAGCGTTTTATGTAATACCTTATGTGACAATGACAAATACGGTATTATATTATGAATTATCTACTGATGAAGGTAATGTGACAAATAAAGTAAGGGAGGAACAATGGAAACAGGGAATCGAATAAGAATCGCTCGTGAACATAAGCGATACACGCAACAAGAGTTTGCAAAACATATTGATGTAAAAGAAGGAATTGTAAGGCACTGGGAAGCTGGTGTATTATTTCCTACGGCATATGAATTATATAAGATAGCTAAGTGTCTGGATCTAACAATTGATGAGTTTTTAAAAGATGATACACGTATGGTGAATGCAATTGAATACAATCATCGCTTACTTAAAACAACAAGAATATTCATTACGATTTCAGCACTCTCTATAATGATTACGTTATTTGCTTTGTTGTTTTCGTTTGGATCAAGAGAACTGCAAACCAACCTAATAGATTTAAACATATGGATTTCGATGTTTTGTATGTTGGCTAATTTTGTGTTAATCAGTGTATATCGAGTACCCCAAAAAGAAAATCATTGAGTTCATTTTTGTTGGGGAAACACTAAATAAGAAAAAACAACAGACAAGTTTGATTAAGTTGAATTAAACCTGTCTGTTGTGTTTATATGTTTCGTCCTTGATATTGTATGGTAACGACGAGAACAGTTTTATCTATTTCATTGATACGGAAAATAACAATATACTTATCAACTAGCAACTGCTTATAGTTCTTTCCTGCATAATTTCCTTCAATGCGATCTTGATGAGACATCGGAAATGTTGACAGACTCAAAATGTCGTGCTTGATTTTGTTTGTTAATTTTTTTGCACTTTCAGGAGCTAATATCGTATGTGTAATGTAATCATAAATGCCGTCCAATTCTTTTATAGCTTTAGGTGAAATAACTACTTTATATTTTTCCAAAATGCTTTTTGTCTAATTCAGCAAAAACTGTCTTCGCATCAACAGGTGCTGCTCCGTTTGTGATTTCTTGTTCAGATTCATAGATAGCTTGGTCAATACGATTTATTCTGGCAAATTTATCATATAGTTCACTACTCATTATTACTAAATCGCTATATCCGTTTTTGGTAACAAATATTGGTTGATTTTCCTTATGTGCAAGGTTTGAAATTTCAGTTGTATTTCGCAAATCTTTAATAGGTACAATAATTGGCATATCGTTAAGCTCCTCTCTTTACATAATTATAGCATAATTATGTAAAGAGGTAAATAATCGCTTAAAAGCACAGATTTAGATATAGAGTTATAGAAATTATGATGTATACAACAAAATAATGTAAAAAAATGAATAAAAGAATAAAGTTTGCCACAAGTAAGGTAAACTTTTTTTATTGGCAATAATTTTAGGTTTCATATAATGAAGGTAGGAGATAAAAGATGATAGTTCTAACAAAACGGCAAAAAGAGATTCTTACACTTTTGGCAAAGCAAAGTGATTACATCACATTCAATGAAATTGCAAAAAAACTAAATGTAAGTAATCGAACCATTCGTAATGACATGAAGCAAATTGAATATTTTCTAGATGAAAAGAATATTGAACTTATCAAGAAATCAGGGGTAGGTGTTTTCATAAACTGTTTAGATAATACTATGCGTGAAATTCAAAAAGATATTGATGAACCATGTATGCGAATTTTATCAAAATCAGAACGTAATGATTTAATGAAAGTGTATTTGTGTCTACCACGAATTAGCACCTTTCAAGAACTAGCTGATTTTTGTTTTGTGTCAAAACAAACCATTGTTAATGATTTTGACGAAGTGATACAGGAACTTGGTGGATGCAACATCTCCGTTGAAAAAATACAAGGTGTTGGCTTACGACTATTTGGAAGTGAAATTGATATTCGTAAGATGTTTATGCAAATCAACAACCAAGGAACGTATCAAAATGAAATCAAAGAGTTACTAACGATTCATGATGAAACTGGAATGCTTCAAAAGAAGGTAGAAGATATCTTTAATCAATTGGAAAATGAATACAATATTGTGTTCAAAAATAGAGAACGTTTTACCAATATTATCTTATTTTTCTTCCTGCGTATGAAACATAAGCAAGAATTAGCTGAAGACTTTCAATTTCCAGAAACACCAACACATGAGAGTTTGCCATTCTTTGTATCTTTTTTAACACCATATATTTCAAACAAACAAGAACGTTTATATATGAGTACAATCATGATCAGTGAAAGAATGAGTCAGTTATCAGATTTACTTCATACAGATACAAATGAAAATGATGAAGCATATCAAATCTCTATGTATTTAGTGGATTCCTTACAAGCTTTACAACCATTAGAAAAAGAAGCAGTTCAGGAAATGATAGATGGATTAACCCTTCACTTAAAAACTGCAATTCATCGTTGCCGAAATAATCTTCAAGTGAAAAATGATTTAGTCGATCAAACGCAAATGATGATTTCGCTATTCTATGAATTCACACGCAAGCAATTACATAAAATTGAAAAAGATTATGATCTAGCTTTTGATGAAAATGAAATTGCATATATTGCGATGTACATTGCCTCAATTTATGAAACGGGAAATAAGGAACAAAATCTAGTGAATGTATTGTTGGTTTGTTCGTTTGGTTTAGCAACGAGTTCAATTTTGAAATCAAGACTTTCACAGTTTCTACCAGAGATTTGTATCATTGGGCCAATTGGTGAAAAACAAGCACAAGACTATATACAAAAAGAAGATATCGATTTAATTATTTCAACTAGTGATTTTGAAGCACAAGAGATTCCAGTGATTCAAGTAAACGCAATGTTAAATCAAGTCGATATTGAAAGAATAAAGAATACGTTGTATCAATTCTCTTATGCAAAGATGTGTTCGTCATTTATTAATTCAGTTGCACCTGCAATAGAGAAGTTAGAGAAACACTATATTAGTGATTACATTGAACGTTCACATATTCAAATTGTTGATCGTGTAGCCTCATGGGAACAAGCGATTCAGTTAGCTGCAAAACCATTACTACACAAAGGATATATAGAACAAACGTATGTAGAAACTATGATCTATGCGGTAAATGAATATGGGACGTATATGGTGATGACACCAGAAACAGCATATATCCATGCTGGTGTAGATGATGGAATTTATCAAAATTGTACAGCGATGTTGGTACTAAAACATCCAGTGATGTTTGGATACAACAATCCAAAACTAGTTCGTAATATCGTAATCTTAGGAATCGAAAACAAACAAGAAAATGATTTGTTGAATATTGCATATATTTTAGAGAAAGAATGGAATATTAAACAACTGGAACATAAAGAAATAACTAAAGAAATGATTTTAGACATGCATGATTAATGGAGGACTTAAAATGAATGAAATTATACGAATGAATCATATACTAATCAATCAAAAAGCAAATACTTGGGAAGAAGCGATTCGATTGACAGGACATCCATTAGTGAAAAGTCATGCGATTGATATGGAATATGTAGATAACATGGTCACAAGTGTAAAAGAGCTTGGACCGTATATTGTGATTATGCCACACTTTGCCTTAGCACATGCTGCTCCAGGTATTGGGGTACATCAATCTGAAATGTCGATTGCGACATTTCCAGAAGGGGTTTGTTTTGACTGTGACAACGATCCAGTAAAAGTACTGATTTGTATGGCTTGTATCGATAAGACATCACACATTGATCGATTACAAAAGATTGCGAATATTTTAATGGATGAAACGATTATTCAACGGATGTGTGATTGTACAAGCAAACAAGAATTATACGACATCATAAATACAGATGGAAAATAGAAAGGAGGCATTATGAAACATAAAATTCAGACAGTTTGTGGTTTTGGTTGTGGGTCTTCACTAATGTTAAAAATGAATGTAGAAGCAATAGCTAAAAAACACGGAATTGAAATTGATGCGTTTTGCGGAGATGTTGGAACATGTTGTTCCAATGAATGTGATGTAATCTTCATCTCTAAAGAACTTGCAGAACGTATTGCAGAAAGAACAAAAGTACCTTTAGTTGTGTTCAACAACTTTATGGACAAAAAAGAAGTAGAAGAAAAAAGTTTAGCCTATTTTGAAACGATTAAATAAAAGATAGAAAAAGGAGAGTATATAATATGGCAGTATTTAATTTTATTATTAAAGAAATATTTGGACAGGGTGCAATATTTCTAGGATTGATTGCATGTATTGGGTTATTATTGCAAAAGAAATCCGCTTCAGAAGTAATTCGTGGTACGGTAATGACCGCAATGGGATTCTTTGTATTATCAACAGGGACAGGATTAATTACAGGAAACTCGATTGATGGAATTGCAACAGCATTTAATTCTATTATGCCCACAGCAGTAGAATCAACAAATGTAGATATTGGTGCATTATATGGTACAGAAATCGGAATTGTAATGTTGGTTGGATTTGGGATCAACCTATTAGTTGCAAGATTTACAAGATTTAAATCAGTATTCTTAACAGGACATATGTTATATTGGTTCCCATTTGTGTTTATTGCTGCTGGAGTAAATGCAGGACTTACAGGAACAAAATTAGTAATTATTGCAGGTTTATTCACTGCAGTATATATGGTGGTTTCACCAAACTTAATGCGTCCATTTGTAAAAGAAGTAACTGGAGATGACTCATTTACAATTGGTCACCCAACGACGATATTATCTGTAATTTCAGGGTTGTTAGGAAAAGCATTTGGAAACAAAACAAAATCAACAGAAGATTTAAATATTCCAAGTTCATTAAGTTTCTTACGCGAAGTATCAATTACTGGGTCTATTGTAATAGCGATTACATATATTGTAATGTACTTTATCTTACAAGGTAATGGAATGGATCCTGCAGTTGTATGGGGATATGCTGAATCAGGAACAACAGCATTTAGTTACATTTTCACACACGCAATTTACTTTGGTGTAGGGGTTACGATTATGTTACAAGGGGTACGTATGTTAATTGCAGAAATCGTACCAGCTTTCCAAGGAATTGCAGAAAAATTCGTACCTGGTGCAATCCCAGCATTAGATGTACCAGTTATCTTCCCTTATGGACCAAATGCATTAATTATTGGATTTATCGTAGCGATGATTACATCAACAATTACGATTATTCTTACTGCAGGAATGTTCCCTACAGTAATTATTCCGCTAACATTCACTTGTTTCTTTGAAATTGGATGTGCGGCAATTATTGGGAATGCCACAGGTGGAGTTCGTGGATGTATTATGGGAGCAGCAGTGAGTGGTATTATCATGGTTCTTCTTGTTGGGTTTGGAGCATACTTCTTTAACGATACGATCCAACAATGGATGCTTGTATATGGAGGACAAGATTTCTCACTATGGGGTATTCTAGAAGGATTGTTTGCACGCTTATTTGTGTAATTGGATAGTCTATGAAATTTGCCTATTTTGATAACATCAATAAGTTATTACAACTTGTTGAAGAAAAAGAACACGATGGAATGGAAGCCAGTGTAAATCTACTATATGAGTGTATTCAAAGAAAGAACAGTATTTATACCTTTGGCGCAAGTCATGCAGGAATTATAAGTGAAGAGTTGTTTTATCGTGCAGGTGGACTGATGCTATTTAATCCGATTTTTGGACGTGAGATGATGTTAGATACATCACCAATTACGCTAACTTCACAAATGGAGCGTACAGTTGGATACGGGACAGCTCTTGCTAATAGTAAAGTAAACTTTAAAAAAGGGGATGTCTTAATTATCCACTCTGTATCAGGAAGAAATCCAGTTGCATTAGATGTTGCAGAAGTAGCAAAAGAAGCGGATGTCCACATTATAGTAATTACGAATGTAGCATATTCAAAATCAACAACATCACGTCATCCAAATGGAAAACGTTTGTTTGAATATGGGGATATCGTTTTAGATAATCATGGTGATATTGGAGATGCTTGTGTAAGTATTGAGGGACTCGAGCAAAAAGTATCACCAACATCCACAATTATTGCTTCAAGTATGATGCATGCAATTGTAGCAAGTCTTACACAAAAGCTAGTGGATACGGGTATGAAAAAACCACCAATTTTCTATAGTGCAAACTTAGATGGTGGAGATCAAAGTAATCAAGAATTATACGAATTGTATAAAGATGCAATCCACTATAAATTCTAATATTCGGTTGATGATGACATGTCATTTGATATGTCATCTTTTCATCATATATAAACTCATAACTGCTTTGTTTATCGTTGGATATAGTTATTCAGGGGTTTTGTTAATTTTCTGTTAACAATGTAAATATTTGTTGAATAAAAAGAGGCCATATGTTTCAATGTGTACTGTTTGAACAGTGCAATTTTTATAGGCGCAAATGAGGTATGTATGAATTTTTTAGACGCTGAGTTTATTAAGTCTGCTGGACTGGTTTTAGGTGGTTTAGCATTGTTTATTTATGGAATAGATTCAATGAGTGATGGACTCAAAAGTATTGCTGGATCAAAGATTCGTGATTATATTGAAAAATATACGAGCAATCTATTTATGGCTGTACTTGTAGGGACAATTGTTACTGGAGCCCTTCAATCATCAACAGCTTCAACAGTTATTTCAATAGGGTTAGTTAGAGCTGGATTAATGAAGTTGGAACAAGCCATTGGGATTACCATTGGAGCAAACATCGGTAGTTGTTTTACATCGATTATGATTGGTATGAATATTGAAGATTATGCATACTATATTATCTTTATTGGTGTTTGTTTAATGCTACTAGCAAAAAAGAAAAAGTGGACATATTTAGGAAAAGTATTCCTCGGATTTGGTTTACTATTTGCAGGTCTTCAAATTATGGGAGATGAATTAATTGAAATTGCGGATACTGCGATGTTTAATGATGCAATGGTATTCTTAGGAGAAAATCCGTGGTTGGCATTACTTGGTGGAACGCTTGCCACTGCAGTATTACAATCATCTGCAGCGGTTGTTGGGATTGTCCAAAAACTATTTACCACAGGTATTATTACGCCTGTAGCAGGTGCTGCATTCATCTTTGGATCAAATGTAGGTACAACACTTACTGCAATCATTGCGGGTGCTGGAGGGACTGTATCGAGTCGTAGAGCTGCATGGTTTCATGCGGTGTACAATATTGTTGGTGCCATCTTAGGAATGATTTTAATGGTGCCATTCTTGTGGTTAGTGGATTGGATAAATTCCTTTATTCAAGGTTCCCCAGAAATGTGGATTGCCCAAGCACACTTAATCTTTAACATTCTATCTACAGTCTTGATCTTACCGTTTGTTGGCTACAGTGTGAAACTATTAAAGATGTTAATTCCTGGAGAAGACCGTCAAGGTGCGAAAATCGAAAGTATTGATAACTTAGATTTCTCTTTAATTGAAACATTACCTGCAGCAGCTCTTGAGGTATCAAGAAAGAATACTTTGCGTATGGGTCGTAATACATCAACGATTATGGATATGAGTAAGCGTTACCTGGAAAGCAAGAGTTCAGAAGACTATGATGAAATTCAAGAAGTAGAAGCAACGGTTAATAAGTATGATGAAACATTATCCAAATACTTATCAGTGATTGTACAGCAACAAAACCTTGCAAAAGATCAAACCAAAGAGTATTCACGTAACTATGTTGTTGTAAAAAACTTAGAACGTATATCTGATTTATCAGTTGTGTTATCACAATTCTATAAATTAGTGTTTGATGAAAAAGAAAGATTCTCAACTACTGCAAATACAGAACTACACAAAATGTATAGTCTTTTAGAAGAGATGTTACCAGCTGCAATGAATGTCTATGCAGACATAGATAAAGATGAGAATGTTGCAAGAGTTGGTGAAATTCATCTACAACTAAAAGAACTTGAAGATGGATTTAGAGATAGTCACTTTGATCGTATTGTTGATTACTCATGTAAAGATCAAGTAGCTGCATCAATATATGTAGATATCTTATCCAATTTAATGCGTATGGGTGAACATATGTTAAACATCGTAAATAACTCTGTTTCTAAGTCACAAGTAATTTCAAAACACGTAGAAACAGAAGCAATTACAGCATAAAAAAGGTAGTGGAAGTCAAATTCCATTACCTTTTTACATACATAGAGTAACAATGAAAAATAAACCCTAATTTCTTTGAGATTTCACTCGTTGTTTGTTACTATTTGTATAGTGTTATTTATGCCCTAGTGTGAAGTTGAAAGGTATAAATAAGATAATGAGGGAAAATGCAGGAGTAAAAAGTATATACATCTATATTAAGCAAAGTGTTAAGGAAGAAAGGTTATAAAGTGGAAAGTTTTACTGATCCAGTAAAAGCCGTTTCTACGTGTGTAAAAAAGCCATTTAATCTAATTGTTACTGAGTATGAATTAGATTCAATGAATGGTCTTCAAATGATTGGTATATTGCAGGGAGTTATACCGACATTACGCAGCATCATGCTTACAAATTGCAATGATGAAATTGTAGAAATTCAGTCCATTGAATGTGGAGTTGATCAGTTTTTAAGTAAACAGAAGAGTTTGGATGTTATCGTAACATATATTGAAAATGCACTGGCAAGAGACTTGCGAGAACAAGCAATGTTATCAAACAGTGTGATGTCAGAAGAAGAAGGACTTGTTATTGATACAAAGAAACGAGAAGTTTACAAAAATGATCAAATTGTAGATGTAACGAAAAAAGAGTATGATTTATTGCATTTATTTTTAAACAACAAGGGGGTTGCATTAAGTCGTGAAACGATTGCAGAAGAATTGTGGACGACTGAAATCGAAACTATTGATTTGCGTGTGATTGATGGACATATCAATCGTCTACGCACAAAACTAGATTTGTATTGTATCAATGCAATTCGTGGGTTTGGTTATAAATGGAATGAGCAGTGAGATATCATCAATACAGTGTAGGCAAGTAACTTATTATTTATGTGTGAAGGATGCGTGCAATTAAGAGATTGCAATTAAAGCGCATTTGTATACAAATGTGTGTCAGAAGGGCATAAATAACACATTGTTTTTAAGTATTTCATATAACAAACAATACATATAATCTATACAGAAATGTGTTTGAATGTGTTAGCGATGGTTGGTATAATGCCTTTGATAGAGATAGATCTATCAGTCTATAAGCGGGGGTTCCCTTCTTATTAAAACACACACACAAAAGGAAAAGGTGCTCTTTATGGGCATTTTTTTCTTTTTATTAAGGGATTCGCATTTAAGACATAAACTGAACAATTATCATGATTCTTCATGTTTTTGTTCAGTGTAAACCTACGTATAATAAAGAATTGAAAGAGAGGATTCGAAATGAAAAAAACTATCATTGGATTATTTGCTTGTTTAGTATTAGTTGGATGTGCAAATTCAAACAAAACAGTGTGTACATTTAGTAATGGTTCAGATTCTTATGAAATAACAATTAAAGAAGATGGAGACAAAATTGGGAAAATTGATTATATGATTACTAGTATAGATGATCAGTATAAGGATTTGAAAGAAGAAGATATTAAAAATTTCGAAGCAACTATGCAAAAACAAGTAGAAGGGAAAAAAGGAATTGAGATTGAAGTAGAAGCAGAAGAGGATGCTCTTAGCATGACGTTTAAACTTGATGTCCAAGAATTAGAGACAATTCCAGATGTGCTACTGAATAGTGGAAAAACGCTTGCTGAAATAAAAGCAATGTCTGTAAAAGATTTTACAAATTTGTTGAAAACAGAAGGTGCTACATGTAAATAAAAATACTAGCTCGTAATATTGAGCTAGTATTTTTTTGAGTATGCGTAAAGCTATATGTTCTCACAATTATGATAAAGGGGATATCGTGTAAGTTCACATATTTAAATAAACTGTTTTACAAGAGAGTTATACATAATGATATAGGTTGTATAATTCTCATATAGTTTCAATTTTATTAGTTGGCTAAGTTGATGTGAGTAAAGGTTTATAATTTTGTTCGTAGGTATTTTGCAGCAACTAGCCTAAAAGCCTCCTTTCGAATATAGTAATAAAATTGAGTGGTTGTACAAATCATGATTTTTTAACTTGTATACAAAGTTGAGTATGCAAATGATACAAGTTGTATGAATTCCCCATATATTCATATACGAAAAAATCTGTAATACGAGTTACAGACTCTTACTTGATATATTTTGAAAGCTGTACAATTTGAGAAAAAATATATCAAGCAAAGAGCTGTAATGATAAACACACAGAATGTCTTTATCATTACAAAAAGTATAGCAATGCAAGTTTGTGTAATACAAAGTTATATTTGTGTAGTTTGTTTATATTGTTAATTATCCCCTTTGATTGGATGTTTCGATAATAAAATCATACGATAAATAAAAGGTTTTAGTGTCTTTATGAGTAAAACTTTATGTGGTTTATGCAAAGATAACAAATCACAAAATATTAACACTCTTTTTATACAGTTCACGATATGCACAATTCTAATAATAGATACCCAAAACACATTGAGATTGCAATTTGTGTTTGTTAAGATTTAATAGTGTTGATTGTGTCATTTTTAAATTTGTGTGAAGTGTGAGGAGGAAAAATGTATAAAGTTTTAATAGTTGAAGAAGATGAAGTCTATTCAGCAAGGTTAAAAGATGCAATAGAGAGAAATGGATATGATGTTGTAAGTATAAAGAATCCAGTTGAGGCGGTAGCAAATTTTGTCGGTGGACATTATGATCTCGTGGTTTCTGAACAAATAATGGAAGGAATGAATGGAATTCAAATGATTTCGATTTTACGTGGAATTCATCCGACCTTAAAAAGCATTATTTTAACGTCAAATCCAGATGATGAAACAGAAATTAAAGCCCTTGAGGCAAATGTAGATCATTACTTTAGTAAAAATAAAAGTATTGATGTTACTGTGAAGTATATAGATGAATTATTGCGAAAAGAAATTACGCATAAATCAGAAAATGGTCATGAATTAGAGTCATTAAAAGAACATATCATTGTAGATACGCGAAAGCGTCAAGTTACAAGAGATGGAAAAGTTGTTGAAGTTACAAGAAAAGAATATGAATTACTCGTATTTTTCTTAGAGAACAAAGGAGTCGCATTAAGTCGTGAAGAAATTGCTGAGAAAATATGGACAATCGATATCGAAGATATTGAACTTCGCGTTATTGATGGACATATCAAACGATTGCGATCAAAATTGAATATTTACTGTATTACATCGATACGTGGGTACGGTTATAAATGGGATGAATAACCAAATGAAAGTTATGTAACGAAAGATAAGATAGATAACAATAAACACAATATATAGTTTGCAAATACAAGCAAAAAAATTTTGGCAAAGATTGGAACACATCAACTCAATCTTATCATTCGTATTATTGTACAAAGTAACAAAGGAGATTATGGTTTCCTTTGTTTTAGTAGTTCCATAAAAATAAAGAGAAAGGAAAACATTTCAAACAAGTAGTAATTATGACTAAGGGTCTCAGATATATCGGAGGGATATATCTGACAAAATAGAAAATGTAAATAATATAGTTTGTTTTTTATGTATAATATGGGTATTAAACAAATGTTATGCGTTTTGCATTATGAATGTAACTTGTATGTACTGGGTGAAAACATACAAGCTACATAGATAAAGGATATTGTATTTTTATCATGGTGCAAGAAATAACTATATTGAGGGAAATTCATGAAGAAGACAACGATTGTAATAGGGAGCATATGTTTCATATTAGCATGTGTAGTATATTTTCCAACTCAACAAAAGAGTGAGGAAATATACTATCTAGAATATGGAAGCACATTCGATGCAAAGAAGGAATTAGATATACCAAAAGAAGCTAGTGATCTGTCAGTTGATGTAGATACATTCGTTCCGGGAACGTATGTGGTACAGTGGAAAGAGAAGGACAAGACGATTTCAAAATCTGTTGTTGTTAGTGATACGAAGAATCCGAAAATTGAACTTGTACAAAACACTAAAGAAATCAAGAAAATTCATATCAATGAAGAATTTGTATTAGAGGGGAATATCCAATCGATTTTTGATGACTGTGATGGAGATATACATAGCGTTGAAGTGGTTGATGAAAAAACATTTGTTACAACAAGAAGTGCTGCAGCAAAAAAGTATTTAGAAGAAAATAAAAAGGTATACACTTCAGATGAGGATGTACAAAACTACAAAGCAAAGAAAAAAATATATGAATCTGCTTTGCTATATACCGATCTTGATACAACTACGGTTGGAACTTATGTCATAAAAGTAATGGCAATTGACAAAAGCTTTTTAACTTCTGTTGTGGAGTATTCCATTGAAGTAGTAGCAGAAAACAGTCCTATACAAGAAAATGAATTAGCTGCAGGTGCAAAAGGATCTCAAATGGGTGAATTGGCTATTCAGTTAGTAAGTTTGCGTGATGGACTAGCTAGTATCGTACCAGACGACACATATTATGAAGTAGATGAGAGTTATGGGAATGAGTTTATTGAAGCCCCGATAACAACTACCAATAATGCAGTAGCAAATGCTGCTCTTGATAAACAAGGGCAACAACTTACAAGTGAACAACTTGTAACAAACGCACTTGTTGATGCAGGTAAAATTACAGGAAATACGTCTTCAATGGAGGCCATTGAAGCAATCTATTTTCCAGGATTATCTACTGCGATTAGTGAGAATCAATTAAAACCAGGAGATATAATCTATTATGATGATGCAGGGTTTGGGAGTGCGCATGTTGCAATATACATAGGCTCAAATCAAGCTGTGCACGGAGGTTTTGAAGGAAATAGCGTAAAAATTTCACATGTAAAATTAGCTTATGCATCTTCACCGCGTTATTATCGATTCACATCGAAAATGACATGGGATGAAATAAATGCATATATTAGAAATAACCAGTAAATAAAAAACAGGGAGGATGGTGATTATGGAACAAATACTACTTGTTGAAGATGATCGTTCATATGGTCAATTCCTAACAAAATTACTAACTGATCATGGGTATAGTGTAGATTTATGTGAGAATCCAATCGATGGAATTGAACAACTAACAAAACATACATATGATTTAGTAATATCTGATTTAGTTATGCCAGATATGAATGGAGTGCGCTTTACAAAAGCTGCAAAAAATATACAAGCAAATATAAAAACCATTATTTTAACAGCAAATCCAGATGATGAAAGTGAAGTCGAGTCAATTAATAATCAAATTGATTTATACATGGTCAAAGAAAAAGGAATCCAAGTGATTTTAAAATATATTCGCTTAGTCTTAGATCGTAAAGAAACAGTCAAACAAGACTACGTTTTATATTCGAAAGCAAATCAAATTGAGTTGAATCAGAAAACACATCAAGTATACAAAGAAGGCGAAGTTGTTAATTTAACTAGAAAAGAATATGAATTACTTGCAATGTTCTTACAAAATAAAGGAAATGTCTTATCTAGAGAGGAACTCATTGAAAGTGTTTGGATGATGGATATCCATGATGTTGAGCCTCGTGTAGTGGATGTTCATATAAAAAATCTTCGTGATAAATTACGTATCTTTTCACTTGTGACAATCCGTGGATTTGGATATAAGTGGAATGAATAGAAAACACACACTTAAAGTGGTAGCAGCTGTATTAATTGTTGGATATGTTGCGTGTATGGGAATGTTTATATATAACTTTTTAAACCTAGAGGAAATTTATAGAGAAAATGAAGTAACATACATTCAAAATGCAGAAGAAGCTTTAGAGCATTTATTTGAACAAAATCCAGACGATTATAAGACATCAGCAGAGAAGGTAATTGATGAATATCCAATGGAATTAGTTATACGGAGTCAAGAAAACGAAGTATTATATAAAAGTTTACCAATTCAAGCGAATTCCTATATGGGATATATAAATAAAGATGCACTACTTGAAGAAGCTGAGGGGTTTTATGAAGTAGATGGTGAAAATATCATTTTTTGGTATGGATTATATCAAATGAAAGGGAATGAGAATTTAGAGAGCTATCTTGTAAATCAAGCAATGATATTAGCAGGCGCATTTGTATTTATAACGCTTGGTATTTTTGTATTAGGTAGAAATCTATTATTACCTTTAAAACGTGTACGTGATTCTGTTGCTAAATTAGAGAGTTATGATTTTGAGAACTTAAGTGCAAGTGAAGATAATGTCAATCGTGAACTTGAAGCATTCGCTAAAAAATTAGAGAATAATATACATGCTGTATCGCGAAAGCATACGATTTTAGAACAGCAACTTCAACTCGAAAGAGAACGTTTACATAATACGATTATTGTTTCGCGATCTTTTATTCATGATTTAAAAACGCCAGTACATCAGTTAATACTTGAAAACGAATATAGTTTGCAAAATGAGCAAATGACGAGTTCGCAAATTGCAAAAATGAATATTGAATTAAGTGAAAAGTTAATGAAAGATGTTAATGAAGTATTAGCTATCATGAAAGGAAATTTTTACAACGTAAAAGCAGAGACAACAGTTATTGATTTCGTAAGTATTGTAATGGATGCAATTAAACTTTTTGCAAAGTCACTTGATAGTAAGCATTTTTCGCTTAATGTATCAGTACCTGATATGTTGCAAGGTAGATTCAACAAATCAACCGTTCAATTACTGATTCACAATTTAATGTCGAATATGATGAAGTATGCAACACCACAAACAGAATTATTGATTTTTATGGAGACAAAGAAAGATAAAATTGCTATTGTGTTTGAAAATGTTAGTTCGAAAGAAAATATTGTTCGAATGAAAAGTAGTGAGCAGTTATTCAATGCGGTGACTGTCGAAAACAGTAAAGAACATGTATATAGTAGTGGAAACGGATTGTTTTTAATTAAGGATTTAACAAATTTGCTTGGTGGAACCTATGAATTACAAATTGAAGGGGAAAAGGTACGTATCATCATCTTGTTACCTAGTAATCTTTAGGATGAAAATAGTAAAACACTGTATCTTACTTTTAGTGATTTTATGTTTCATGGTGCCAGTGCTTGCAAATGACAAGGAAGAGGAAACCACAAATCCAGAATCGATAAATAAACCAGGAACATACTTTATTGAGATAAAAGTTGGAGAGCCAGGAAAAGAGACGACAAGGTATATTAAAACAACAATTACATTTCCTAATACTAAAATTAACAAAAAAAACCAAGAAGGTATTGATGCAAGTGATATACGGATACCTTTAAATACAATGGATAGTCTGACGGATAAAGAACTTATTAAAAAAGCCAACGCACGAGCGTGGAGTTTAGAAGATGGAAGAAACGTTCCAATAACAAAAGTAAATGTTAGTAAGTCAAAAGAATCTCAAGTTGCATATACAGTTACGTTCTCAACGAAAAAGAATACGACGATTATATCAAATGTATATGAAGGAAAAGTAACAAGTCTACAATTTGAAAACTTGTCCATCTATCTATCAGAAGAAACGAAAAAGAATACGTGGTCAATCACAAGCATTACTATAGCTATGAGTATAATACCTCTGGTTTTAATTCTTATGATCAGTATCTATCTACAAAGACAGTTACGTACTGGACAGCGAATACTTTATGACAATTGAGGGACATAAATGATAATAACGTGTCATTTATGTCCTTTTCTTAACGTTTTTTAGCCTGAAAAATTGTATAAACATAATCTTAATAAACTATATTTAAACGTGTTTGTATTGAAAAATGCCCGTTGCTACTATATAAATGCAAAGACCATATTTTATGGTTTTTCAGCAACCACGGGAGGGATAGAAAATGAATAAGAATTTTCAAAGATTTTTAAAGTCATTACTAGCCATAGTCTTGTGTGTGACCTCGGTGGGAGTCTTCTCCGCTGATGTTCTCGCAAAAGATGATGCACTAGCAAATGATGATGTAAGTGTAAGCCTTACACAAGATTATAATGAACAGGAGAATAAGGAATACGTCAATTTTACAGTTGATGCAATTCACGCTGATGTTAATGTAATCAGTATTGTGTATCCAGATGCGACAGAACGCAAAACGGACGAAAACACATACGAATACGTTGCAGAAAACAACGGTGTGTATGAATTCACAGTAAAATACTTGATCGACAATCCAGATACGCTAGAGGCAGAAGAAAAAGAATATGTCTTTAACGTGGAAACGACAAGTATTCAGGAAGTGAAAGAACCTGAAGTTACAACAACAACTAATGAAGCAGCTTCAGTATTTGCACCATTCAACAGTATTTTACCAACACTTGCACCAGTGACAAGTGATAAAGTAACTGTAGAAATTCCTGATTACGTCGAATTAAATGGTTGGAAAGCCGGACAAGCATATGATGTGGTTGTTACTGTTGATTTAAAACAAGCAGGAGCAGCAGAAAGATATATTAATATCACATTACCTCAAGGTATGAGATATGCTGCATACCCTGTATTCGACAAAAACGAAAACGATATCACACAAATACCAATGCCTTCTCCTAACGATGTATTAACAGAATCAGTAGCGAAGTTACCTACAAAAAGTGCATACTATGATAGTTATTCTGGTAAGTTAAGTTACAAAATTAAAGGTGATGTTGAAAGTTATGAACTACGCTTAAAAGTTACACCTGATGAATATTTAGCATACGGAAATAAAGATAACTTTGCTAATGCAATCGTTGTTGATGCTGAAGCAAACGGAGTGTCTCTAGGAAGTGTATCAACAAGTGTTAATGTTAAGCATACAAAAACTGGGAGTTCATATTTTAATCAAACCGCTGCACATACGACAGCTAAGTTAGGAGACACAACTCCATTATTAACTGCACCGATGTTTATGGGACTTGGTAATCCGCATAACCCATATCTATTAGAAGCGGAGTATAAAATTTACTATCCAATTGGGGCAAAATTTGATTCAGTAGCTCAAGGAGAACTTGTTAGTTATGATGATACTGAAGGGTATGCAATCGTAAAAATCAAAAATTGTAGACCTGCCAGAGATACTGGAATAATTCAAATTCGACTAAAAACAGATGAATTGACAGCAGGAACGCATGTTGCATCAAAAAAAGCAGAAATGAAGTTTACATATTATGATGGAACAATAATGAACGGATTAGCACCAACTGGATTAAAAATCAATGTGATTGATGAAAGTGCAATTAAAGATAAACTAGGAATACACGCACTTACGGTAGAGTATAAAAAAATTGTTGAAAACCAAAAGTCGGTAAACCTTATATACTACCTTTCTGGAACGACGATTAAAGAAATAAAAAATCAATGGTTAGATATCTCAATTGAGGATTATTTAGCAGATACTATTACTTTTCCAACGGGTTCAAATCCAGGAGCGGTAGTAACTTATACAACAACAAAAAATAGAACTGTCGAAACAAGCTTATATAAAGTTGACACAAATGACGGTGTAGTCCAATATGGAGTAAATAGAGAGACAGAAGGTCTTGATACTAATGAGTATTTCGAAAAAGTTACTGTGAATATCGGTACATTTAAAGCGGGATACAATACTGGCAATGTGCCTTTAAATGGCTACTACGGTAGTAAATATAAAGTTATTGGAAGCCTAGATGAAAGTTCTTCAACGGGAACAATTAAGCTTCGTACTTACGCATTAGATGAAAACAAAGTGGCTGCCACTGAAACAGTGAGTGAATTCACAGGAACTGTAAACTATGAATCGAATATAATTTCTCAGCAAATAGATGATCCTACAGCAAAAACTCTAGCGCTTAATGCTGGAGAAACTGGAGAACTTTCATTTAAAATAGATCATAATTTGCGAATAACTAGGGAAACAAATGAATCGTACGTTTCCTTAACTAAAGACCCTTCAATGATATTGAGAGTCCCTAAACATATAACATATAGTAACTTTAAAGCAACTCAAAATGGTGAAAATGTAAGTATAAATGTTTCAGAGCCATATGAGAAAAATGGAGAAACATACATTAAAATTGATACAAAGACGTATTTAGGTGGGTATGTTGATGGTAAATATTATGGTGCTATTGAAATAACATGTGATGTCACTGCAAGTTTGCTTGCATCAGGAAGCTACAATTGGAAAGATAATTGCTGGTGGACCGCGGCAAACACTAAGTATAGAGGTACTGACTATAAATCTAGCTTAGATGTGAATGATATTGTTAATAATGGAGATGCGACTGTTGACTCTATTTTCTCGGTACAACAAAATACAGTGTTAAACATCAATGATAAAAAGTCATTACTTATTGATACATATTTAGTTCCAACTGGAGGATCACGTCAACTACCATATGACGGAAATGCAGATTCTGCTGTTGGGTTTACTCCAAGTGCAGCAGGTGAATATACTGTTGAAGTTATGAACAACCGTGATACTAGTGTTGACAGCTTTGTAACATACTTACCAGTACCAAAAACTGGAAGAAATGTTGGGACAGAATTTCAAGATAATGCATTTGCTTGGGACATGAAGGTTACAGGTACTGCAGATATTGAGGTTACAGATCAAGACACTGTAAATGAAGCTAAGAAATCAAAATATAAAGTTTATTATAGTGATGATGCAACTTTAGATACAGTTAAAATTAAAGCGGACGGAAGTGATTCGTCAACGTCTGGTATTACATGGACAACAACGCCAACTGCAAATACACAAATGATTAAAGTTGTGTTGGATGGTGGAATGGATCCATATGAAAAAGCAATATTGAAATTTGACTATGAAGTTGCTGAAGATTCAGATAGTGTAACTGGAGCAGGTGCTGCAAAACTTGGTGCAGTAAATGACTTTATGCCATATACATACTTTAAAGCGGGAAGTGCAAGTTGGATTAATGGAACACGTGTTGGAGCAATCTTACAAATTGGTTCTATTGAAGGACAATTATTCCTAGATAAAGACCTTGATGGTATTTACAATAATTCTGATGAAATGATGAGTAACGTTGCATTAACATTAACTAAAATGGATGGAAGTTCAACTGTAACTGTTAATACAAAAGCAGATGGATCATTTGCATTTGAAGATTTAGCAGCGGGAAGTTACAAAGTAGACTTCAATGGTGCACTTAGTGGTGGAAACAAACAATACTTCACATTTAAGAATAAAGCTACTGGAAGTGATATCGGTTCTATGGTTGATAATGCAGGAGCTAATACAGGATTAATTCTTAATGTAGATCCTACAAAAGAAGAATCTAAGAAATTAAGTGTTGGGGTAATGGATTACAATCCATCATCATTGACAGTTGTGGCTATTGCAACTCCAGCTACTGTAAAAGAAGCAAATACACTGGGTTCTGGAACGAAAACAAATATCACAACTGTTGTAGTTAGTGAAGATACATTTAGTAAAGTAAAAGCAGAGGTAAATTCAATTACTTATGCTTCTCAAGATCCAACAATTGCGACAGTAAGTTCAACTGGTG
Organism: Breznakia sp. PFB1-19; assembly: GCF_029893935.1. Lineage (NCBI taxonomy): Bacteria > Bacillati > Bacillota > Erysipelotrichia > Erysipelotrichales > Erysipelotrichaceae > Breznakia > Breznakia sp. PFB1-19. The sequence continues at coordinate 24,123 of NZ_JARXXJ010000015.1, read as the reverse complement.
AAGTAACGGGTGTAAAAGCAGGTACTACAAAAATTGTTGTAACTGCTACAGATATGTTTGGTAATACAAAAACTAAAGAAGTAGATATTACAGTTAACTCAAACAAATTGCCAGAATTAACATTATCTACAGCAACAGCTACTCTTGAAGTAGGAGATGCATTTGATCCACGTTCATACATTACAAGTGCTACAGATGTTGAAGATACTGCATTAGCTACAAGCGATGTAGTAATTACAAACTTAACTGATGCATTGGTTGATAAAAATAACAAATTAAATGATACTGGATCATTCACATTGAAATATAAAGTTACAGATAGTGATGGTAATAGTGTAGAGAAACAAATTGCATTTACTGTTGAAGATAAAACAGTCCCTACATTTACAACATCAACAAAAGAGTTAATCCTTGAATTAGGAGCAGCTGATAAGTATACAGTTGCGGATGTTGCAGCGTTGTTAAGTGATGTTGTGATTGATGACAATAATCCAAACTCATTACCTATGACAATTCAAGCGAAAAACTTTGGTGATATTAAACAAGATGAAGTTGATACAGTAGGTAAAAAAGTGGTATTCTTTGTTACAGATGCAGCAGGATTAGAAACTAAACAAGAAGTACTTGTGAAAGTTAAAGATACAACTGCTCCTACATTTGATGTAGAAAACAAAACAGTAACAATTGAAGCAAGTGAAAATATTAGTTTAGCTGATTTTGTTACTAAATACTTAGGTACTATTACAAACACAGATAACGATAAAGCATATGCTGGACAAATTGAGTCAACTGCATTTGAAAGTCTAGTTCAAACAAAAGTAGATAAAACAGGAAAAGATATTATCTTAACTGTAAAAGATGCTTCAAACAATTCATCTAGCGTAACTGTAAAAGTTAAGGTAGGAGATACACAAGCACCTACATTATCTAAAACTAAAGATGAATACGTATTGGAAGTTGGAAAAACTATTGATTTAGCTGATTTAATTAGTGCATCTGGTGTTACAGCAAGTGACAATGATAAAGGATCAACACTAGAAATTAAATCAGACAACTTTACAAAACTAAAACAAAATGAAGTTAACAAAAACGGTACAACTGTTATTCTTTATGTAGCTGACAATTCAGGTTACAAAACAACTACTGATGTAGTTGTGAAAGTTGTTGATACAACTGATCCAAAATTCACAATCGAGAAAAATAAAGCAAGATTGGAATTAGGAAAGAACTCAACACTTCAAGATGTAATTGATCAACTTGGAACAATTACAAAATCAGATAATGATCCAGCATCTACAAATAGCATGGATATTACATCTGCTGAGTTTGGAAGTATTAGCAAAAATACACCAAGTGTTACTACTATTAATGTAACAGTAACTGATAAATCAGGAAACTCTACATCATTACCAGTAGAAGTAACTATTTCAGATACTACGAAACCAACATTTGATGTTGAGAAAAAAGATATTACAATTGAAGCTGGTGTATTGACTACACCTGCTGAATTAGAATCACTACTTGGAAAAATTACAATCGAAGATAATGATCCAGCGATGGTGAAAACAATTGATTACTCTGATTTTGCTAAAGTTGATCAAGCTCGTGTTGATAAAGTAGGAAAAGATGTTACGTTAACTGTAACAGACCCAACAGGTAACAAAAAATCAGTAACAATTAAAGTGAAAGTTGAAGATACAACTGTACCTACATTAACAGTAGATACTAAAGAGTATGTATTAGAAGTAGGAGATACAATTACTCTTGCTGATTTAACTACAGCATTAAATGCAGTATCTAATGATAATGATGAAGGTTCTAAACCACTTGAAGTTAAATCTGCTGACTTTAAAGATTTAAAACAAGGTGTAGTTAATGAAGATGGTACAAAAGTAACATTATATGTGGAAGATAAAGCTGGACTAACAGCAACTGTAGAGGTAACTGTAAAAGTTGTTGATACAACTGCTCCAGAATTTACAATTGAAAATGATGAAGCAAGATTAGAATTATCAAGTGCTTCAACACTTCAAGATGTACTTGACCAACTTGGAACAATCACAAAGTCAGATAATGATCCAGCATCTAAAAATGACCTAGAAATTACATCAGTTGATTTCAATGACATTGATTTAGATGTAGTGGATGAAACAGGAACAGTGATTACATTAACTGTAACTGACAAAACAGGAAACTCAACATCACTTCCAGTTACTGTAACAGTAACAGATACAACAGATCCAACGTTTGAAGTTGAAAATGAAACTGTTGAATTTGAAGTGAATACAGAAGTAACTTATGAAGATTTCTTAAAAGCAGTAAATGTTACAAAAGCTAAAGATAATGATGTCTTAGCAGATGTAAACGTATATGCTACAAACTTTGATGACTTAGATACAAGTGTAATCAAAGATGGAACAGTAATTACATTATATGTAACTGATCCAACAGGAAATACAACATCAATTGATATTACAGTAAATGTAATTGATACAACTGCACCAGTTGTTGATAGTGACTTAGTAACTATTTCATATCGTGCAGAAAGCGAAGTAACTGAAGCAGAATTCTTCGAACAAATCGGATTAGTAGTAAGTGATAATTCATTATTAGCACCAACTGTTACTTCTGACTTTGCTAAAGTTGACTTCAACCCTGAAGATTTAAAAGAAATTAAACCATTCCTTGTAACAATTACAGTAACTGATTCAGTTGATAATGTTACAACTAAAACAGTACAAGTGAATATCGTGAGAAAAGCACTTTACTATATTGAAGGAAATGACATTACATTAGAAATGAGTGAATTAACTTCACACATTGAAGATGGAACAGTTGAAGCATTTATTATTAATAAAGCAGGAGCGAAAGCTTGGAAAGATGATTATTTAGATGGAATTACAGATTTACCTGTATACATCAAAAACATGGATGCTTTAAAAAATGCAAAAGCTGGAGAAGATGTAATTCTTGACTTAGTATTAACAAGTCCTACTTCTGCTAAAGCAGCAAGAATGCTTGTTAGTGAAGAAGATCTTGAAGTTGTTGTTGGACAAGTGAAAGTAACAATCAAAGAAGAAGTAAAAGCAAATCCATCAACACCAGGTAAAGATAAAGACAAAGATACATCAGGTGATCCTGCAACAGGAGTTAATTTATCATCAACAATTAATGAAATGATGGCATTACTATTAATCTCTCTTGCTGGTATTGCAATCTTCACAAGAAGAAGACGTACAAACAAATAGTCATTTAACATAGATCCTATACTAACTATGTATGATGAATGGTGATATTCACCAATACCCAAAAGGTTGGCACTAGTGTCAACCTTTTATTGGATTTGTAATACAAATATGGAGATTATAAAGTTTTTGTGAAGTGCGTGTCAGCAAGAGTTGATAATCCGAACATTACGCAACAAATCATCATTATTCTCACTGAAATACAATTGAGTGCATTGGCGAGGATATTTATGATTTATATAGTGGGGTTGCAAATGAGAGAATTTGTTTACTGTATGTGTAAAAAATTCTATTGTTGGCAAGTAGAACGCATATCGAAAAGTGTGTGTATGTAGATGATAGTTCGATGTATTATCTAGGAAAGGAAAGAAGAAATGAAACGAACGCAAAGTAGTTTTATTCGCAAGCTATTTACGGTAGCAATTATTATGTTTGTGGTAATAGGGCAAGTAAGTAACTATTCAGTAATGGGTAAAGCGAATGAGGAAGTGGTTGAAGAGAATCCACAAGAAGAAGGTACTCCAGAAAATGGAAGTACTCTTGGTGAATCGGAAACAGCAGAAGAGATTGTTATAGTGGAGGAAGAAATAGTTGATGAACCAATAGAAATTCCAGCACTAGAAGATGAGATAAAAGAATATGAAGAAAAGACGGATGCACAAGATTCATCACAAAGTGAAAACAATGTAGAAGAATCAAAAGAAGGTGCAAAAGTTAAACAAGTCAACACGGGTGATGTGGCTAGAAAAGTTCAACCAAGAACTGGGGTTGTAGCAGAAGCTGATAGTGTATTAACATATACATTTTCAACAGATGGTACTAAGACAGCAACAGTAACGGGAACAAAAGATGCTGCATATGCTGGAGATTTGGTGATTCCATCAAAAGTTTTAGCAACAACAGATGGTGAAGAATATACAGTAACTAAAATTGGTGCGATGGCCTTCTATAAAGATACTGGAAGGACTTTTACTGGAAGCCTTGTATTTCCTTCAACAATTACTGAAATTGAAGACTATGCATTTACTCTTGTAAATGGATTTACAGGAGACATCGTAATTCCTAGTACAGTGAAGAAAGTTGGAGACTATGCATTTTATTGTTTTGGTAGTTATAAAAAGCCGATTAATGGGAACGTGACAGTAAATAGTGAAACGATATCTGAGCAAGCATTTTATGGCAGCGTTTTTACAGGTTCATTAACTATTGGTCCTGAGGTAAAGGATATTGGTGAGTATAGTTTTAGCTATACAGGGTTTACAGGAGATTTTGTTCTTCCTAGTACAGTAACTTTAGTCAATAAGTACGCATTTTATTATTTTGGGTATTATGGGAAGGTGCAAAATGTTGATATAAATTGTTCACTTCCAAAGTCAAATGTCTTTCAAAGTGCAAATATCAATGGAAAAGTGACCTTTGGGCCAAACGTAGCGTATATTGGAACAGAGGCTTTTCGCCAAGTGAAAAACGCTACAGGAGATTTAGTACTACCTTCCACAGTTAAAGGTGTTGGAACGTACGCGTTTAGAGAGTTTGGAGTTAATGGAAAACCAGGAAACTTAACAGTAAATTGTGATTTGTCTAAACCAGCTGTTTTTTATCGTAGTGGATTTACAGGTGCGTTAACGATTGGTGAAAGTGTAAAAACTATTGAAACGCAAAGTTTCTATCAGGCAACAGGGTTTACAGGAGATTTAGTGCTTCCTTCAACTCTTAGTTTAGTAAAATCATGGGCGTTCTATCAATTTGGAACAGTTGGAAGACCAAACAATTTAACAGTAAACTGTAATCTTGATGAAACTGCCGTGTTTCAAGAAAGTGGATTTACAGGAACACTAACAATTGGTAACTCTGTAAAGACTCTTGCAAAGCAATCGTTCAGAGGGGCAACGTCATTTAGTGGAGACTTAGTTTTACCTGAGACTTTGACATATGTTGGAGAGTTTGCATTTGAAAAATTTGGAACAGTTGGAAGTCTAAACAATTTAACAGTAAACTGTAATCTTGATGAAATTGCCGCGTTTCGAGAAAGTGGATTTACAGGAACATTAACGCTTGGAAATGCAGTAAAAACAATTGGGCATTATGCATTTGCAATGACAAAGTTTACTGGGGATTTGGCATTACCTTCTAGTATAGAGTATGTCGGAGAAGCAGCGTTTCATCAGTTTGGTAAAAATGCGACAGTTAAACCACGAAACTTATTTGTAGATTGTGACTTGACAGAAAGATCCATCTTTTATGAAAGCGGGTTTACTGGAACTTTGTCCTTCGGTGAAAATGTTGAACATATTTCAGGAATATATATTTTTGCATTTTGTGATTTCACTGGAGAACTAGTTATTCCAGAAACAATAAAAACTTTCCATGGACGTGCGTATGAGGGATGTTTGGGTATATCTAATGTTATTCATAAAAAATTAATGACATTAACAGGAAGCCTTCCAGATGTTAATACACCTCCGGTTGGATATCCTGAGGTTAGTGGATATGAAAGTACTGCGCAAAACTATAGTGGAGATGTAATGCTGCAGTCTTCTGCGAAGTGGACAAATGATGCTTTAAATGAAGCAGAACTTCGTGTGGATTTTGCACGTTCTAAATTAAATACGAGACTAGATTATGTATTCGTGCTCGATTATAGTGATTCTATGCTAGTTCCAAAAAACATTTCGGGTACAGATGATAAGTATCCTAGATCATTAATTATGGAAGATATTTTATCTGATGCATATGATATGATTTTGGAAAAAAATGGTGAAGGATACGACAATAGAATCGCTTTAACAGCTTTTGGAACAGATTCATTATGGAGTACAGATGGATTCCTTGAAGATGGAGATGCGTTAAGAGCAGAAAAAAGAACGTTGATTGAAAGTAATTATACAAATTACTCGGAAGGTTTGCTTGCGGCAAAAGAATTGATTGATAATAGAGAAGATACAAGTAGAGAAGCAGTTATTATTTTCATAACTGATGGAATTCCAAATGTTAAGTTAGAAGATGGAACAAAACTTCCAAAAGAAGAATGTGATGGTGTGGCTGAAGCTGCAATTTTACGTGATGCAGGTGTCAGGGTATATCCTCTTGGTATTGCTTCAATTGAAGCAGAATACGAAAAGAACTTGAAAGATATTTCATTTGATAACGAAACATTCTATCTTGCAAAAGATGACAACGAATTTACAGAACTTCTATCAGAAGCGATTCAGTATATTAATGAAGATGAACTTCCGATTACATCTCAAGTAGAAGTGGATTTATCAAAATACTTTGACTTCTTGAGTGGTACAGATGCTGATATAGATGTTCTTACTGAAAATAGTTCAGCAAGAATTGAAGGAAATAAACTGATTTGGGATATCGTTGAAGCTAAAAGTGGTACAGTAAATTCAGTTACAGTACAACTAAAACTAAGGGATGGAAAAGAAGATGCAACGGGTAATCTTCCAGTAACTGCTAGTGTTGTTGGAGATAAAATAGCTGCAAAAAATCATCCGAAATTAAATAGATACTATGCATATCATGAATTTGTAAGTGTTACAAAAGGAAAAGAACTTCCTGAAAGTATTAAGAATATGGCGCCAGAAGCATTAGGTGCATTTAGAACAGGAACAACAGTACACGCTACAGAATTTAGTAGTGATCCGATTGTAATCGGAGAAGACCGTTGGATATTCCAAGGGTGGAGTACAACTAGTACAACGCTTGAAAACAGTAACTATATTTTTGCTGGTGCATGGAAGTGCGAGCGTGATGATTACCAGGTTGTATTTGAAAAAGGTGACAGTGGTATTTTGGTTGGCGATGATAATAAGGAAGCGGTAACAATTGATGAGCGTGTGTTATTCAACACATCTGTCTCATATGTTCCAGTTGTAAAGCCAAACGAAAGATACAAGTTTGTAGGTTGGTTGCTTAAAGGAACTGAAGATGTATACAGTAGTGAGAAAGTTAAACAAATGTTGATCACAGAAGATGTAACATTTATTGCACAATATGAGAAACTACCAGAAGACAGTAAACCTAATGTTGCAACTAGCAACACAGTGAATTCAGGAGATACTACTGATGTAAACGTGTATTTGTTGCTTGGACTAGTAGCAGTACTTGCTCTAGGTGGATTTGGATGGAGTAAAATAAAACGTTCTAAAAAATAACAATAGAGTGAATAAAGATAATGAAATGTGGGGTGTATACAGTAGTGTATACCTCGCATTTTCAATTAAGTAGAAGTTATGGTTCATAAAACACATAAAACAAACAAGAAAAAACTTGTTTGTCAGCGATTATCTTTATACACTTATGATGTTGGAGTCTAGATTTCTAGACATAGAGATAGAGATAGAAATGAAGAGAGGAACATAAAATGAAAAAGATTATAAGTGTTGCACTTGCAGTGGTTATTGCATTTGCAGCGATTTTCACTGTTGAACAGCAATCAATACGAGCAAGTGCTGATGTGATTAAAACATCAGACTATAGTGCTAGCAGTGTGTTTAATTATAGAAGTGTATCAGGAGGGATAGAGATTACCTCTTTGAACAAAAGTTGGTACATTTCGGTTGCTGGTAGTGAATCTACCCTAAAAGATGTGGAACTAACAATTCCAGATGAAATTAATGGTTCGAAAGTAGTGTCTATAGGTTCGTTTGCATTTGCAAGAAATGGAAGCGTTCCAGGTTGGACTGGCTCATACATGCCATATACAATTACAAAGACAGATATGACACAACCAACAAAATTAACTACAATCAACTCAAGCGCGTTTAATGCACAGTATCAAATGACATCTTTAGAGATGTCGGATAGCGTGACAACATTACAAACAAAAGCCTTGCATCAAACTGGTTTGAAGCAAATTACTCTGTCAGATAATATTACGTTTATTGGCGAGTTAGCATTAGGTTCCATTGGTGCAGTAGAATATATAAAGGTCAACGGAAAAACCATAACTTCAGCCATTACTTTACCGTCTAAATTGGTGACAATCGGTAATAACGCATTTTCTTTTCAGATGATACAAGATGGAAGTTCAGTGTTTTTTGCGATTCCAAGTACAGTTACTTCTGTGGGAAATGAAGCGTTTAAAATAAATACGATTAGTCCATTCAAAAGTGTTCAAATCATAAGTGAAACAGTTGGGGCTTCCTATACATCTACATCTTTTAATATAAGCGGTACGAGTTCTTCTGCGGTTGCAAACAGCATGGTTGTTTTTTCAAATAAGTCTGAGTTTGATAGAGTAAATGCGCTTTCAGGAACTGATGCAAATTTAAAGAAGCAATTTACATATGAAGTAGAACTTCAAGCACAAGATACAAATGGAACAGTACTAAGTAGCGAAAAGAAACTATATAATCAATCACTTCAGTATACGAAAAATACAACAACTTCTTTTTGGGAAGTCAACACAGCGTATACATTACCTTCGCTTGATGGTGTAACACTATCAGCTGGATATCAAGCGAAGTGGTTATATAAGGACACAGCAAAAAAAGTAGAAACGACAGATATATTATCTGGGACATATCTTGATGCAGCTGGAGTTGTAGCTCTAACGCCTGGAGTGTATCCAATCGAACCTGTAATTAAGCCTACGGTAAATGGTCAAATTGTTGACGCAATAGGAACAGGAAATATTACATATGATCTTAATGTTCAATTACAAAATGGAAATCAGAAAGTTGGAGTCGACGTTTATCATCCACTTCTTTTGAGTGAGTCTGGAAGTTTAACAGGTGGATATGTTGAGTTTGAATATTACTGGATAGATATTCAAACAGTTGCAATGGGTGGTTCGTGTTTCTTAACGAATGGTACTCGTAACTATGATTATACTGATGGGTTTAGTAAACTAACAAAAATAAACGAAATTAAAATACGTAGTGAGCAGGATCTAAGAAGTTTTAGACAAGTGACACAAACATGTTCTGGAGACGAATTTTATCGAGTAGCTATACGTGGAACGTATTATGATGGAAGTGGTGCAAAAGAAGTATTCTATAATGCAGGTACGGGAAGTATAGGTGGCAATACAGTAGGAAATACTACCAATACACATTTTGATTTAATGGTATACGATCAAGTAGTAGTTGCTGATATTACATATGATTTGAATGGTGGAAATATTGCAGGTTCTGAAGCAGATGTAAAATGGACACAAGTGACAGACTATGAAACTTTAGGTGATTATGAAACTGCAATGAATCCAACTCCAGACTACAAACAAGTAATAAGAGAAGGTTATCGTTTAGTGGGATGGGAAGATAAAGCATATGGAGCAATTATTTACCCAAAAGCAATGGACAAACAACCAATTGTTGGTAATAAAACATATACAGCTGTTTGGGAGAAAAACGGAACGGCGACAGTCATATTTAACTATGATGGTGGAATTGATGATAATGATGAGAAGATTACAATTGTAAGTGGTGAACCAAATGAAACCTATACAGTTCCTTCAGTTACGAAGGAAGGTTATGAATTCATCGGTTGGAATGTAGAGCCAACTAAGAAATTTGGTGATGCAGGAAGTACAACAATTTACACAGCACAATGGAAACGATTATCATATAACGTAACATTCAAACAAGGAGATAATGGTACACTCAGCAATAAAAAGGGAGATACGGCCTCTACAGTATCAGAAAAAGTAAAAATTAGTGATACAGTCACGTTTGTGCCAGGTGTTACGGCAAATACAAATTATGAATTTGTTGGTTGGAAACACGCGGGCACTGGGAAAATCTATTCTAATGAAGCGATTGAGAAATACAACGTAACTGAAGATGTGACATTCACTGCAGTATATAAAGAAATAAATAATGCAACAGTTATCTTTAACTACAATGGTGGATTAGATGATGACTCAAAATTCATGAAGACAATCAATGGAAAACCAGGGACAGCATATGCTACACCAGTTCCAACAAGAACAGGTTATGAATTTGATGGATGGAATGAAACTCCAACATTAGTGTTTGGTGAAGCAAATAGTATAAGTATTTATCATGCACAGTGGACACCAATTTCATACAAAGTTACCTTTGAAAAAGGAGAACATGGTGTACTAACAAATGAAGCAAATGATACTGTTGATACAGTGGAAACAAGGGTAGTATACAAAGAAAAAATTACCTTTGTTCCATCAGTGACATCTGATGCTTCATACAAGTTTGTTGGTTGGTCAAAAGATGGAAGTGAAATATTATACACAAGTGATGAAGTTAACGATCTAAAAGTCACAGGTAATGTGGTATTTACTGCAATTTATGAAGAGATTGGCGAAGTAACAGTTATCTTTGATTATAAAGGTGGAGTTGACGATAACTTAGAATATATGAGTGTAATCGTTGGGAAACCAGGAACAGCGTATATATCACCTTCAATCATAAAAGACGGCTATACGTTTGCTGGGTGGGATAAACAGCCTACATTAGTATTTGGCAGTGCTGGTAGCACAAGTGTTTATACAGCAATTTGGGAAACATCATCTCTTGAAGTAACATTCCTACCAGGTGAATATGGAGATATGTTTGATGCGGACGATGCAAAAATTGATACATATGCAGAAGACGTGAAATATCAAGATACAGTAACATATGTGCCGGAGATTAAAGTATACGAGGGACATACATTTAAAGGATGGTCTTTAAATGGTTCAAGTACGTTATATGCTAGTGAAGATATTGCAAAAATGAAGATTACAAAAAATTCTGAATTTGTTGCGCAGTATGAAGAAGTAGACAATGCAACGGTAATCTTTATGTACGATGGTGGAGTTGATTCACAAGGAGCATTTGGAAGTTACGTAGAAGGAAAACCTGGAAAAGCTTATGAGGTTCCAGAAGTAACGAAAAAAGGATTCGCATTTACAGGATGGGATGTAGAACCTACAAAAGTCTTTGGAAAAGCAGGTAGTACAACTGTTTATACAGCAACATGGAGTGCAGATGAACTGCTTGTCGTGTTTGAACAAGGAGAACAAGGAATCTTAGTAGATGCTTCTGGTAATACAACAAATACGATGAACGAACAAGTAGTATTTGGAAATCAAGTGTCCTATGTTCCATCAGTAAAGAGTAATGAAAACTATGAACATATTGGATGGTCGATGAATGGATCGTCAAGTGTATATTCAAGCGAAGATATCGCAAAAATGAATATGGAAGAAAGCACAACATTCACAGCGGTATATCGTAAAATAGATGTTTGTAATAGTCTGCCAAATGAAGGTGGTAATACACCAGATAAACCAAGTGCTAATTTACCATCAAAAGATTCAAAACCAAATGGAAGTGCTAATTCAAATCAAACACCAAATTCAAAACCATCAATTGAAACTGGTGATACAAGTAGTGCATCGAAATTATTGCTTACGCTATTTATGGCAGCAGTTAGTGTTGCGTTATTAATACGGAATAAGGTGCGATCACTTTATAAGACTGAAAATTAGTTTATAAGACTTGCGAATAGACGCAATGAATCAACGTCTATACGTAAGTCTTTTTTTGCGAAAATCGATAAAATAAGTTGGAAAAAATGAATCAAGAATTCATCATTCGTTATCGTTGACAGTTTATATATAATAATTTTAAAATGTAAACACAACTTAGGTAAGGGGCTATGAATTAAAAAATATTTATTATGAATTAATTGTATGGATTGTTCAAAAAATGCGTTAAAAGACACAGAAATAACGTTGAGTAAAAACGAGAGAATCGATATAGTTATTCTATATGATTTTCGTTAATTAATTATGTTTAATAAACTTATTCGAGAATGAATAATGAAATGAAGGGAAAATAAATGAGCGAATTGAAAACAAAGAAAATGAAAAATACATCGACAAAGCACAAAGTGTTGACGATTGTAGGAATTATTATGAGTATCATCTTAATTCCGATATTGATTATCAATGTGACATTAATAGTTAAGAGTTATACAGAACCGGAAAAAGTACCAAGTATTGGTGGAATAGCACCAATGATTGTGTTAACGGATTCGATGTACCCTGAGATTCAATCAGGTGATTTAATTATCTGTAATGTGACAGATGCGAAGAAAGTTAAAGTAGGAGATATTATTACTTACTTTGATCCAAAAAGCGAAAAAAATGCAGTTGTAACTCACCGTGTAGTTGAAATACAAGATGTAGAAGGGAAATTGGCATTTATCACAAAAGGGGATGCCAATAATACAAATGATGCAGATCCAATACCAGAACAAAACTTAGTTGGAATTTATGATTTCCGTATTGGTGGTGCAGGGAACATTGCAATGTTTATGCAAACAACACAAGGTTTGATTGTCTGTGTTGTTGTTCCATTATTCTTACTTGTCGGATATGACATCTTTAGAAGAAAAGGTTTTGAAAAAGCAAGTGCTAATGAAACTGAAGCACTTTTAGCAGAACTAGAAAAGCTAAAAGCAGAACAATCTAAAGAAGATAAGTAATTAGTGTGGTTTCACCTGTTTTGCTCCACAACAAAACAGTGAAATATATAGTTTAAAGAGTAAAGGATGTATGTTTAATAGGAGGAAAAAAGATTAGATGAACAATTTGAAAACGAAAAAAGAATTAAAAAAGAATAAATCGATGCGTCTTGCATCAGGATTATTAGTTGTTACATTATTAACAACAGCGATTGTAAGTGGAACTTTCGCAAAATACACTACAACAGCAGTTGGTGAAAATACTGCACGTGTTGCTAAATGGGGTGTTGTGATGACCGCTGACAATAATATCTTTGGAACAGACTACAAAGATGCAGCGAATGGAAATACAATTACAACTGATGTAACTGATAACTCGATTAGTGTATCAGCATTAGCTAACTCTGATAAGACTAGAGATAATGTACTGGCACCAGGAACAAAAAATGATACGTTTAATTTGAATTTAACAGGAACACCAGAGGTTGATGGTGTTATTACTGGAGAATTGAAAACACAAAATTTCCGTATTCGAGGTGATAAGTATTTTCAAATGAAAAAAACAAGTATATCTACAGAAGCGGAGTATAAAGCGTATTCAGGCGAATATGATTTATATGTTCTTAGAGATAGCGATAGTTACTATGCGAAAACAAATGGATACACAAAAGATGGTGATGTTTTTTATGAAGCTGTAGAAATTGCAAACTTGGAAAAATCAGATGGAAACGCAGGTCCAGACTATTATCCGATTACATTTAAAATGACGAACCAAGATGGAACAGATTGGAATGGATTTACAAACCCTACAGGGGCGAGTGCATACCAACAAGATACGCTAGAACTGATTGCAAATAAGTTTAACGCTGTTTATAAGACTTCAGGTGTAAATTTTGAATCAGGTACTGACCTAAGCCAAGCTGCATTGCCTAAAATCACATGGGAGTGGGCATTTACACATGACGATTCAACTACAAACGGAAAATACGATAAAGTAGATACCATGATTGGAAATGTAATGGCAGCAAATAGAGGAGATACTGATTTTGATGTAAATTGCTTTGCTTCAACAGGATTTAATGGGATGCAAGGTGAGTTTATGAAAGAAAAAGGATTAGACGGTGCATATTTAGGGAAACCATTTGGTCCATCATCATTTAAAGTGATGTTTAATTTAAACCTTACTATAACTCAAAGAGACTAGTTTATAGTTTATGTTATATAGCCCTTGGTATGCGCTAAGGGCTATATTTAAAGAAATAGCAAACAATTGACAGATTGTTTGTTGCTTCTTTAAAAGGAGAACTATGCAAAATAGAAAAGGAAAGATTTGGCTATTGGTATGTGTGCTTTTCATCTGTGTTGCAATTACAGTAAGTGTGATAGGAAATCATCTTATTTACATATCACAGATTGAAAAAGAAGCAATTTCATTGTTTCCATCAGTTGCAGTGGAATCTGATGAAACAAACGATGAAGGCGGTAGTTCATCTATTGCAATTACAAACAATGCCAATGGGGTAGGAACACAACAAAATACAGAGGGGATTGAAACCTTTGATAATAAACAAACTTGGTCAACAGAAACAGATGTTGAAATTTTTAAGCTTACATATACAAATGATGATGGAAAAGTAAGCGTAGTAAGTTCAAATGGAGAAGAAGTAATCGCTCCAGGAACAGAAAATGAGTACACCTTTCATATCAAAAATAATGGATCAACTACTGTAAAATATCAAATGACCTGTGAAGTACTAACAAGTCCAAGTGATGTTGATTTCCCTGTAAACATTGCGATGAAAAGTTATACTGGTGACTATCTTTTAGGTAGTGATCAAGGAATGGAGCGTCTAGCAAAGGGCAGTTTTATTCGTGATGAAGCTAGTCTGTATGCTAAAAACTATGCGTATTACACATTGTTTTGGGAATGGCCATTTGAACAAGGTGATGATGACTTTGATACCTATTTAGGCAATCGTGCAGTCGATGAAGACTTAACTGTAACTGTCGTGATTCGTACCTATGCATGGAGTGATGAAAATTCACAAATTGCGGATGGTGGACTACGTAATCCAAACACCGGAGATACAACAAATGTAATGTATTATCTTATGTTAGGTGGAATTGCTGTTGTACTTGTAGCATGCATAATTTGGAAAAAGAAGAAAGATGGAGAACATGATGAAGAGTAGAAAATCACGCATTTTGCGTACACCAATTCTTATCATTGTTGGAATCTATATTGGATTTACTGTGTATTTATATAATGCACAGTCCATCGTAGGTAATGCACTACCAACTCCATTTGGTTATGGTGCATCCGTTGTGTTATCGGGAAGTATGCAACCTGCATTAGAAAAAGATGATCTTATTATCGTGAAAGATACAACAAATGTATCTATTGATGATATTGTGGTGTATCAAGATGGGTATGAACTTATCGTTCATCGTGTTGTAAGTATAGATGAAGATAATATTTACACCAAAGGTGATGCAAATGGAATGGTTGATGATCCAATCACAAAGGAAAACATCAAAGGGAAAGTCATTTGTAGTATTCCTTTTGTTGGAGCGATTATCAATGTGATGAAACATCCACTTGGAACCATAAGCGTATTGTTGTTAGCATTTCTATTATTAGAAATGTCATATGCAAAAGAAAAGCAAATCAAACAAGAGGATCTTGAAACGGTCCGTTTAGAAATAGAAAGATTAAAGCAAGCGAAAGCGGAAAGAGAGGTAAGCAGTGAATTGGATACATAAACATGCAAAAAAACTAGTGGCAATTATACTACTTGCCTCATTAATTGTATTACCCATAACAAGTGGGGTACTTGGTCGGTATGTGACACAAGAAGAAAATCAAAACTCTGCGCGTGTTGCATTATGGGGAACTGTAGCTACAGCTGAAGGTAAATTATTTACAACAAAAGACACGCTTGGTAGAAATATTGTCTTACCAGGAGAAAGTAATGATGATGGACTTCATATATCAATTGATGGAAAACCAGAAGTAGATGGTGAATTGACATATGAATTGAACCAACAAAATATATTCTTAGGAAATGGGTTTTGGGCAATGATGAAACCTGTAGATTTTATGCAATACACATATGTACCACAAACCTACTATGTTTGTGAAAACGATGCATGTACCTTAGATGAAGGTCCATATGATAGTGCAAAAACATACTATATGTTAGAAAATGCAGTACAAGTCACAGAGACTAATGGATATTGGCCAGTTATCTTTACTTTAAAAGGGGAAGGTATTCAAACATTTGACAGTGCACTAAGTACACAAAATTCATTAGGCACAATCAAAGAGCGTATGGATAAAGCACTTAGTGATACTACATTTACACCTGGTGAAGATTTAGGAAAACTATACGGACTTAAAAACCAAACGCTTACATGGAAGTGGGATAACTGTATAGATGGTACAAATTTAAATACAATTGATGTACAAGATGGAAGTGCTACGTTGTGTGATGCATGTAAGAAAGATCGAATCTTACAACAACTGATGCAAGAGTATGAGACAAATAATACGTCTGTCTATGTTATGCATGATGCAACAAAAGGGTTTGTAAAACCGAAGGCAGCTACACAAGATGGAAACTATGCAAATAATGATTATCACTTATTTGTGAATTTCGATTTTAAATTATCAATACAACAAGTAGACTAAAGAAACATGGGTAAAACTGTGTTTCTTTTCATGTAAGGAATTATGAAAGGTGAGTATTCCATACTCATTTGAAATATCTCCGTATTCATATATTGGAGAAAAATTGTTAAAAAGAAGGATTTGTTACGTTGTATTATAAGTATATAGATGAGGTGAAAAGATGATAAAACAATTGATTAATGAAATTCAGGATACAATAAAAAATGATGAAAAATTTAAAAGCGAAATAATAAAACTAGTATTTTTAATTATTCTAATGCTTGTGCTGAAGGGGTTAGAACAGATTTTTGCAAGTGTAAAGATATGCGAACATGTATTATTGATTATGGATCTTATAATCAAAATGCTTGTTTTAGTAATTTTTGTACTAGTTGTTTATATTGCTTTAAGATACATCGCTAAAATTACGAAGAGAGATATTTTGATTTCTACTACGTGTCTATTGATTTGGATTATTATAAATCTGTTGGATTTATTTGGGAGAAATGCGGAACTTTATTCTTTGATCTTTTTCACAATAATTGGGGGGTTATTTGGTAGATATAGAGACATTAATTTTCAAACTAAGAAAAATGATATAAGTAAAATACAAAAGTTGAAATTGTCCTCGGAAGAGGAGTATAAGGTATATTATGAAAAAGAAACGTTTGATTTGGTTGGATTGTATTATATCATTGTACTTTTTGTGTTTGTTGCCGAAAAACTAACATATGGTAAGAACTGTCCGCTAGATATAACCATCTACTCACAATTAGAATATTCATTATTGAATGAGCTATCATTTATAATGGATAAGTCCATAAATACGATGTTTTGGGGTATACTTGCTGCTTTCGTTGCGACATTGTTTTGGATTTTCTTGCTTAAGTGTTTCATTGAAAGGAAAAAAGTTATAAAGTAGTTAGTTGGTGTAGTTTTGATCAAGTAGAAAAATGAAAAATATGAATATTTCAATATAGCCTAGTCATAAGACTAGTGGTTTAGTTTTTCTATATTTCCCAGGAAATATAGGTTTGATAATAAGCTGTTGCATTGTACAATAAGGATACTGTGAGGATAAAGACATGAATTATAAAGTAGTAGATATGAATGTATATAAAAGAAAAGATCATTTTACATATTTCAAAAGTTTGGCAAATCCATATGTAGGATTGACTGTACAAGTAGATATTACAAAGTTTATACAGGTGGTAAAAGAAAAGAAGTTACCCTTCTTTTTAACGTTTAATTATTGTGTGGCTAGAGCTGCAAACAGTGTGCCTGAATTTCGTCAACGTATAATGAATGATGGAATTGCTGAATATGCGGATTGCAAAACATCGCATACAGTTGTATTAGAGGATGGAACGTATTGTTACTGCACATTATCAACAAATATGCCTTTTAAAAAGTATCTTCCTTATGCTATAAAGGCGCAAGAAGATGCTAGAGAAGCAAGAAGTACAAGTGATGATGAAGAAGATGCAAACGAATTACTGTTCATCTCAAGTCTTCATTGGCTTTCTTATATTGCATTAAGTAATCCAACGCCATCTCCTGCTGATAGCAATCCTCGGATTACATGGGGGAAATATACATCTCAAAATGGTAAAGTGGAAATACCAGTTACGGTACTATGTAATCATGCACTTGTTGATGGATTGCATATTGCTCAGTTTTATCAAGCATTGGATGAATATCTAGAAAATGTAATAAGTTAGTAACTTGTGAATTTTGATTTTGCTCTAGTATTTTATGTAGAAATTGATATACTAATAAAACGACTTTAGGAAACTTGGTTTTCTAAATTGAAGTAGTTGAAGTGGTGTTGTACAATAGATACATAACGGAGGGACGGATAAAGATGGCAAGTAAAGAACGCGCAATAATTACATCACGCTATACTGGGAAACCAGAAAAAGAAGAACTTGTATATGATCTAATTCGTTCCATTCGCTTAAAAGATGGACAAATTTCAGTGATTGTGCAAAGTGATTTGTCAGTGTCGATTGTGGCAAACAAGAACTTGAGCGTAGATGAAATCAATGAAATTGTATGTGTACAATATCGTGCCATTCAAGATGAAATTGCGCGGGTTCGAAGAAAGGGGTTAAAAGAAGAATGAAATTAATAGTTGGACTTGGAAACCCAGGAAAACAATATGAAAAAACAAGACACAATGCAGGGTTTATGGTAATAGATGAAATTGCTAGAAAACTCGGTGTTGAACTAAACCAAGAAAAGTTCAAAGGATTGTATACCCAAACCTTCGTAAAAGGGGAGAGGGTATGTTTACTTAAACCGATGACGTTTATGAATAACTCAGGAGAAAGTGTCATTGCAATTGCAGATTACTTTGATATTCCTGATGAAGATATATTATTGATCTATGATGATTTAGATATGCCAGTAGGAAAGTTACGATTACGAGAGAAAGGCAGTGCAGGAGGACAAAATGGTGTAAAAAGCATCATACGTCATTTAGGTACTGATGAACTTCGTCGAATTCGTGTAGGAATTGGACGAGACCCGCGTATTCCTACCGTAGACTATGTACTTGGTAAAGTAGCAAAGGAAGATCAAAATGACTTCCAACAAGCTGTATCAAATGCAGCAGATGCTGCAATTGAAGCCTGTAATAAAAGTTTCAATCAAGTCATGGAAACCTACAACAAGAAGTGAGGTGTGAATGAATAACTTACTAAAAGTTTTATCGCACAATGATGCCTTCAAAGCTTTTGCAGCCAAGAGTAATCAACTTGGAAATCTAAGCGAAGTTGAAGAGAGTTTAATGATTGCTGCAACCTACCAAAAGCAAAAAGAAAGCATGCTTATTGTGAAACATAATTTATATACAGCACAGAAACTTTACGAGCGGTTATCCCCCCTCTTAAAAGATAAAGTGCTGCTTTTTAGCGTAGAAGAAAGTATGCGAATTGAAGCCTTAAGTCAAAACAATGAGGTAGTAGCTAATAAAGTAGAAATCTTATATCGCTTATTACATGAAGATGACTTAGTAATCATTACACATGTAGGAGCTTATACTAAGTTTTTGCCAAATCCAAAGGTGTTTGCAGAGCATATTATCGAATTAAAAATTGATCAAGAAATTGGTTATGACAGTTTAAAACAAACCCTATTTGAAGCAGGTTATGAAAAGGTTGGTTATGTAGATCAACCACTAACATATGCAACCCGTGGGGGAATTATTGATGTATTCTCGATGAATTATGATTTACCTATACGAATTGAGTTCTTTGATAATGTCATTGATAGTATTCGCTTCTTTGATATATCCACAAAGAAAACAGTAAAACAGATTCAAGAAGCGACGATTATTTGTGCAAGCGACATACTATTCTCGCAAGCTGAAGAAACACGAATAATCAATCAACTATCTACAAAGTTTGCTGATGATGAATTGCTTGAAGACATTAAAGAACGAATTGGAAAGAAAGCATTTCAACCAGCAGATCGTGCATTATATTCACTGTTGGAAGAAAACTACAGTATCCAAGATTATGGAAACTTTGGATATCGTATCTTAAGTAGTTATGAGGACTGTGAAGAATATCATAAAAAGATATTTGGTGAAAATATCGGTTATATTCAAGAGATGAGTGAAATTGGTGAAATGTTGCCAATTTATACGATTGCTTATGAATTTTATACCTTCACAAAAAAAGATATGAAAATTCATCGCTTTGTCAGTGTAAAACAACCAATATTTTCTAATATTAGTGAACTACAAACATTAGACATTCCACTAGAAAGAAAAGTAGAAGAAATACGCACATATAGTCAAGACTATGAAGTGTATGTAAGTGTAAGTGAAATGGAAAAAGAACTTCTCTTACAAATTGACAAGTCATTAGAATCCTTATTTGCTTCACTTCCATTAACTAGTGGCTTTGTCGCAACAAATGAAAAGATTGCAGTTTATACATCACAAGAACTATTTGATACCGTACACTATAAAGCACGTTATCAAAATAAGTTTAAAGATGCTGAAGTCTTACAACATTACCAAGACTTACAACCTGGTGACTTTGTTGTGCATAAACTTTATGGAGTGGGACAATACTTAGGAATTGTCACAAAAGAAAAAGATGGCATTCATAAAGATTACTTAAAGGTTGTCTATAAAGGAAATGATATACTATTTGTTCCGCTGGAACAATTTCGTTTAGTTCGTAAATTTGTTTCTAAAGAAGGAGCAAGTCCAAAGCTCAACAAGCTAGGAACGAAAGACTGGGAAAAAACAAAAGAAAAAGTAAGTGCGAATGTAAAAGAACTTGCTGAACGTCTTGTTAAATTATATTCGTTGCGTGAAAAACATATCGGTCATGCCTATGCACCAGATAGTGAACTTCAAAAATCATTTGAAGATGATTTTGATTATCCACTAACTGTAGATCAAAAAACGGCTACAGAGGAAATCAAAAAAGATATGGAAAGTGAAGTGCCAATGGACCGCTTACTTTGTGGAGATGTTGGTTTTGGAAAAACCGAAGTTGCTTTACGAGCAGCTTTTAAAGCAATTACCGATAATAAGCAAGTTGCATTTCTATGTCCAACGACAATTCTTTCTTTGCAACATGTAAAAACAGCAGTTGCTAGAATGCGTAATTTTCCAGTTACAATCAAAGTCGTAAATCGCTTTGTTTCAACAAAGGAAATGACACAAATCAAAAAAGATTTAGCCGAAGGTAAAATTGATCTACTTATTGGAACTCACCGTTTATTATCCAAAGATATTAAATTTAAAGATCTAGGTCTATTAATTATCGATGAGGAACAACGCTTTGGGGTAGAACACAAAGAAAAGATTAAAGAGTTAAAAAATACGATTGATGTATTAAGTTTATCGGCAACACCAATTCCAAGAACGTTACAGATGTCACTTGTTGGAATTCGTTCCTTATCACAATTAAATACACCTCCAGTCAATCGCTTAAGTGTACAAACTTATGTAATCGAAAAAGATTATGGTTTGATTAAAGAAGTCATTGAACGTGAACTTTCACGAAATGGACAAGTATTCTATGTCTACAATAAAGTAAAAAATATTTACAGTGTAGCAAGTAAACTAGCAAAAGACATGAAAGGGGTTCGCTTTGGTGTTGCCCATGGGCAAATGTCAAAAGAAGACTTAGAAGATGTAATGCTTCAATTTACCAATAAGGAATACGATGTCCTAATTTGTACAACAATCATTGAAACGGGAATCGATATTCCAAATGCAAATACAATATTGGTTGAAAATGCTGATACCTTTGGTTTAAGTCAGTTGTATCAAATCAAAGGGAGAGTTGGACGTAGTAGTCGTTTAGCCTATGCGTACTTACTATATGCACCAAATAAACAACTTAGTGAAATTGCGACCAAACGTTTGCAATCAATGAAAGATTTCGCAAAGCTTGGTTCAGGTTATCAAATTGCATTACGTGATTTAACCATTCGTGGTGCAGGAGAAATGCTTGGTCCAAAACAAGCAGGATTTATTGATACAGTAGGTATCGATATGTATCTAGAAATGTTAAATGATGCCATCAAGGAAAGTAAAGGAATCAAAATCGAACCAGAAAAGGAAATCATTCGTACCAATGTAAAAGTGGATGCCTATATTCCTGAAAAGTTCGAAGAGGAAGATTATGAAAAACTATCCCTTTACCAACAAATCGATGGAGTGCCAACATTAAGCAAACTAAATCGATTATATAAAGATACAGCAGACTTATATGGAAAATTACCAAAACAAGTCGGTATGTTATTTGAGAAAAAACGTTTGGATTTATTAGTGAATGAGAAACACGTAGAAAGTTTTAGAGAAAAAGATCGCGATGTCGAAGTCAATTTCACTGAAAAATGGAGTAGTAGTGTAGATGGAGTTAAACTTTTCCAACTAGCGACAACCATTTCCAAAGAAATACGCATTGCATATGTAAATAAAAAGATTGTAGCAAAACTACCAAAAGTCAAAAACTATTTAGAGTTGATCATTGAATTTATTGCCCAATGTGGCAAATTATAGGAGAACTATGCGATTAGATAAATATTTGAAAGTAGCAAGAATCTTAAAACGTAGAAGTGTAAGCAAAGAACTTGCAGATAAAGAAAGAGTTATGGTCAATGGCAGAAGAGCAAAACCAGCGACCAATGTAGAAATTGGTGATACGATTACCATCCAATTTGGAAATCGTGAACTTACAGTAAAAGTACTCGATACACCGAAACAAGTATCAAAAAATGATGCGACCTTAATGTTTGAAGTAATCGAGGAAAAACGAATTGATCCAAGAAAGGAAGAAGAAAATGGAAACTGAAGGAATGAACATAGAATACTTGATTGATGAAATACTCTCAATTCCGATGTGTGCTAAGTCAAAAGAAGAACTTGAAACGATGTCATATATTGAATTATTGGATTTACGTGATCGACTATATGGCGTAAATGTTGAATTCTTCTAATAAAACAAGTAAACTATAACTACATAAAAAGGAGGTATACATGGCTCAAGCAAAGAAAAAAAGAAAACCATCACATTATGTTATTCTTGCATTGTTGATGATTGCATCGATATACTGCATTGCCCAAGTTGTAAAAGAAGTGCAATTAACACTTACTTTGCGTGAAAATATCTCCGGTTATGAAGAAGAATTAAAAGCTTTGCGACAAGAAAAAGCAAAGTTTGAAGATGAAAAAAGCAAATTGAATAACGAAGAATACGTTGTCAATTATGCAAGAGGTAAGTATAACTTGACCAAGGGTGATGGTGAGCAAGTATTTAAATTACCAGAAGATTAACTAGAGGAGGAGAATATGTTTAATCGTCAATTAGCGAAGGTGAGAGCAAAAAATATTTTGCACCGTAATATACTGTTTTTAGGTGCATTAGCAGCCATTCCTATTATTTTTAACTTTGTAGCAAATTTTTTTACACCAACATTTTCGATGGGAGCTAGTGCAACGTATGAATCGTTGACACAATCACAAGCGAACTTGGTTGTAAAAGCATACTTTAATTCATTGCTTGTTACAATACCGGTATCGTTTTTAATTTCAACGGTTGTAGCTTTCTTTAATTATTTTTTAATGTTATCTGCAGGATATCTTTCAAAACATACAGCAAGCGATGCAGTACCGTTTTCAAGTTTGGCATCATTTGGAGGATTTATTAACTTTGTATTAAAGGTGTTTGTTAAAAATGTTATAATAGCACTTGGATATATATTATTAGTTGTTCCTGGAATTTACTTAACTTTCCGTTTCTATTTGGTTGAACAAATCGCCGTAGATCAACCAGAACTTGGAATTGGTGAAACATTAACGGAATCAGGTATTTTAAGTAAAGGAAGTAAGTTGAATTTCTTTGTATTAGATTTATCATTTATTTTATGGGAAATGTTGGCTCTTGTTTCTTATGGTATTTCAAACCTGTATGTATTACCATATAAAACACTTACACAATTTGATGTGTACGAACAATTAAAATCAAAACTTTATCCAGATCAAGACTATTCACAAAATGCAAATGACAATCAACAAGATGATTTCGTGAATACAGTAGAATTTTAATAGAACGGCACACCAAAATAACTTGGGGTGAGTCAGAAATTTGATTTAAAATAACATGGGGTGCTAGGCACCCCAAAGTTCTTTAAAGACCACATTGCTGTGGTCTTTTATAGTTTTGTAGCGAAGATCCGATATGTAGCGTCATCGTTTAGGACATACAATGCTCTTGTTCTGAACCGCTCCCAGTTATG